>NZ_JALKFW010000186.1:0-89247 GCF_023243055.1 Frankia sp. AgPm24
CGAGGAGCAGCCAGACCCGGAACCGGCAAGTAGCTAGTTTTCGAACAACACTGCCTCAAACAGCTTGACGGGTTCCGTCACGCTCGCACGCGCGTATGTGGCGTGGCGACGGGTCCAGAGCAGTGATCACCCGGATGCCTATGTGCGCCGCATCCTCGTGAACGCGAACAGGCGACGGTTCGGTCGGCGACGAGTGCCCGAGGATCTCGTGGCGACGGTGCCGGACGTGGGCGGACACGGCGGTGGATTCACCGCGGTGGAGGACCGGGCCGGCTTGGCCGCGGCATTGGCGATGCTGCCGGCGGGCCAGCGGACGGTGGTGGTTCTGCGCTACTGCGAGGACCTTTCCGAAGAGCAGGTGGCCAAGGTGCTCGGCCGGTCGGTCGGAACCGTGAAGAGCCAGGCATCCCGGGGTCTGGCGAAGTTGCGGACGCATCCCTCGCTACGTGAGGAACAGCCCGGTCCGCGGCAGCCCCCGGATTCGCTCGGTTCTCGCCGCGCACGTGCGACGGAGGATGAGATCACATCGATGGCCGGAGGCCCCGCGTGACGAACGACGATGCGACGGTCACCTGGTTGCGTGCGGCGGCGCAGGATCTGCGGGCGCACCCTTCGACGGATAGCTGGACCGGGGCCGAGGCGCGGGTGCCCAGGGAGCGCCGTCGTCGCGCGGCGAGGCGTGTGTTCCCGGCCACCGCGGCGGTCGCCACCGCGGCGGCCGTCGCCGCGATCATGTTCGGTGCGACGGCGTCGAGCAGGTCCGATCCTGTCGCGGTGGTACTGGCGTCGCCCCCGGCCGGCCCCACTCTGACGGCCATCCACTTCTCTGTGGCCGAAGCGGCGCAGATTCCGCTGGAATGCTCGCAGTCAGGTCCGGGTAAGGCGGATCCGGCTCGGTCGCCCACACTCGGTATGACTGTGAAAGCGGCGGTCCGCGACAGCCTGGGGATAAGCGTGAGCGTGCTTCTGGGTAATGACTACGGGGTATCGCTGTGCCAGATTCCCATCAATGCGACGGGGCGCCCCGACATCCTTCTGGCGTACGGCTACGGTGGAACTACGTGGGACAGCAGGTCGCCCGACCCCGTTGTCGTCGATCTTGTGATGTCGCACGGATTTGACGGGAAGTACCGACCCGACGAGCTGCGGACCGTGCACACGGTCTCCGGTCGGGTGAGCTCCCGGGTGGGCCGGATCACCGTGACCGCACCTGACGGGCGAGTGAGCGATGTGCCGATCCAGAACGGCTACTTCCTGGCCCGCAGCGTTCAGCTCGACGGTACCCCGCCGGCCGGCGATACCTCTCCGAACGGCGGGGGGCAGGGGGCGATGGTAGGAGGCCTGGGGAGTATCGGCAGCTGGGAGCACTCGAAGACTCCCACGATCCGGGTCTTCGACCGGGGTGGTCGGCTGCTGAAGGTCGTCCCGTAGCGCGGACAGGAAGGCCGGTCCAAACCGACGGGCCTGGGCCGGCCGTCCGTCCGTACCTGGACGCAGGCGCTCGCCGCGGCACTACGGGCGTGAGCCCCGGTGGCGTTGGCCGTGTTCGACCGCGCTGTAGACGGTGCGGACAAGCAGGCCAAGTACCAGTAGATCGGCCAGCATCTGCACGGTTGCGACGATCCGGGCGGAGGGTGATGTGGGCGCGATGTCGCCGAACCCGACGGTGGCGAACACGGTGACGGTGAAATACAGCGCGTCGGTGCGGTTCATCGGTTCGGTGAAGGCTCCCGGTTCCGCCTGACTCAGCAGGTAGTACGTGGTCGCGAACAGGGTCAGGAACAGCGGGATCGACAGCGCCAGCGCCTCGATCGCCCGGACCGCGGGGTACCGCGACCGCAGGATCGAGCGCAGCTGCCAGCAGGCGAGGGCCGTGAACGCCAGCAGTCCGACGACGAGCAGCAGGATCGCCACGGGGTCCCAGCCACCCCGCAACGGCAAAAGGTAATAGAGCGCCATGAGCACCGTGATGTTCAACGCGGCCCGTCGCATCGTGTGTCGCGCCAGCCGCCGCCGCGCGGCCCGATCCGGCTCCGACGGTCGCGCAGGCTCCCCATCCACCACGAACGACGGGTCACCGGACATGGCTGTCAACCAATCACTCCGAGGACCGATCCAGCTCGGTTGGCGTGGCCCGTCGTGGGGAATGACTGCCGGGAAGTAGCCGTTCCGGTTCGCGCGGAACAGGAACATGTAGAAAAAAATGATTCGGTACCGGTCGGGGGGAAGGTCGGAAATGACCATTGTTGGCGCGCGTCCCGCCCTGCGAGATTCCCAGTCGCAACGGCCAGCCAGCGCGGCCTCCGACCGGCCAGCGACCGACCGGGCGGCGACCAGCCGGGCGGTCCTCGACCGGGACTGGCCGACGCCGGCGGAGCGCGCGACCCGGGGAAAGGCGGCGCGGGCCAACGCGCCGCGCGGATCTCACGCGGAATACGAACCGGCGTCCAGACGGGCCGATCCGATCGACATGCTCGAGGGCCAGTCACACACGCGGCTACCCGATCTCGTTCCCCTGCGCTACCAGCGGATGCTGGAGTCGCCGTTCCGGTTCTACCGGGGCGCCGCCGCGATCATGGCGGCGGACCTCGCCGGAACGCCGACGTCGGGTATCGACGTCCAGCTCTGCGGCGACGCGCACCTGCTGAACTTCCGGCTGCTCGCCTCGCCCGAACGGCGCCTGGTGTTCGACATCAACGACTTCGACGAGACCCATCCCGGCCCCTGGGAGTGGGACCTCAAACGGCTCACCGCCAGCCTGGTCATCGCCGGGCGCGCCAACGGCTTCCGCCCGTCCGAGCGGCGCGCGATCGTGACCGCGGCGGTCGGGGCCTATCGCAGCTGGATGCACCGGTTGGCGGCGATGAACAATCTCGACGTCTGGTACACGCACATCGACGTCGCCGACCTGTCCACGCGATTCGCCGATGTGCTGGGGCGGCGGGCGTCCAGACAGTTGGCGAAGGCGACGGCGAACGCCCGCTCCCGGGACCAGCTGCGGGCGTTCGCCAAGCTGACCGAGGTGGTGGACGGCCAGCGGCGGTTCAACAGCGACCCGCCGCTGCTCATCCCGGTCGGCGAACTGCTCGCCGGGGCCGAACGCGACCAGCTGATCGCCTCGCTCGGTTTCATCATCGAGCGCTATGCCAGCACCCTGTCGGTCGATCGGCGTTCCCTGCTCGCCCAGTACCGGCTGGTCGACGTGGCGCGCAAGGTCGTCGGCGTCGGCAGCGTGGGCACCCGGTGCTGGGTCGCGCTGCTGCTCGGCCGCGACGGCGGCGACCCGCTGCTGTTGCAGCTCAAGGAGGCCCAGACATCGGTTCTCGCCGACCATCTGCCCGCGAGCGCGTTCGACAACCAGGGCGAACGAGTCGTCGCGGGCCAACGACGTATGCAGGCGTCGAGCGACATCTTTCTCGGTTGGCAACGGGTGGACGGCTTCGACCATCAGCAGCGTGACTTCTACGTCCGCCAGTTGCAGGACTGGAAGGGCATCGCGGTGCCGGAGAACATGTTCCCCCGGGCAATGACACAGTTCGGACGGTTGTGCGCCGCGACCCTCGCCCGGGCTCATGCCCGCTCCGGCGACCGCATCGCGATCGCCGCCTACCTTGGCACCGGAAAGACATTCGACCACGCGATCGCACGGTTCGCCGAGGCCTATGCCGACCAGAACGAGGCCGACCACGCCGCATTGACCCAGGCGGTGCGAACCGGACGAGTCCGCACCGCCCCGTGAGGGATCTCAGCGCGTATCTCGCCGGGCGGTGCCGTCGGGTGGCCGTGATTTTGACGGAATCGGGCTGGTGTGGTGTCAAGGTTGCCCCATTTCTGGGGCGTGGATTTGCTTCCGTTGCCAGAAGGGACGCGTCCGCCGCGGCCTATCGCTGACCAGGGAGAATCACACCTGTGACGAGCGATATCGCCGACGTGGGCACCGTGATCACTGGTGTCGACGATCCGCCGGGGGGCCTCACGACCATGCCGCCGGGTGCCCCGCTGCGCGCCTCGGACCCGACGGCCATGGGTGACTGGCAGGTTCTGCGCCGCCTCGGCGAGGGCGGCATGGGCACGGTCTACCTGGGCGCATCACCCACCGGACGGCCGGTGGCCATCAAGGTCATCCATCCGGAGTACGCGGACGTCGCGGAGTTCCGCGAACGGTTTCGCCAGGAGATGACGCATGCCCGCCAGGTCGCCGGGTTCTGCACGGCCGAGGTGCTCGACGTCTGTCCGGACGCGGAGTTTCCCTATCTGGTCACCGAGTTCGTGCCTGGACCGACCCTCGCCGCCGCGGTGCGCGACGGCGGCCCGCTGGCACCCGCCGACCTGGAACGGCTCGCCATCGGAATGGCATCGGCGTTGACGGCGATTCACGCCGCCGGCATCGCCCATCACGATCTCACCCCCTCGAACATCCTGCTTCATCCCACCGGGCCGCGCGTGATCGATTTCGGTATCGCCCACGCCCTCGGCACGACCACGACACCGGACGAGGACACCGGGCTGATCGGCACCCCCGGATACGTGGCACCGGAACAGTTCCGCGGGGGCCGTATCGGAGCGGCGGCCGACGTGTTCGCCTGGGCCGCGGTCATGCTTTTCGCCGCGACCGGCCGGCGGCCCTTCGGGGACGTCCCACCGAAGGGCCCGCCAGACGTGCTCGACGAGGTTCTGGCGGACATGCTGGCGGACGCGCCGGGGCTGCCGCCCGCCCTGCTCGACCTGGTCCGCCGCGCGCTCCAGCCGAACCCGGACGACCGTCCCGGCGCCGGCGAGGTCCTGCTCGCCCTGCTCGGCGAGACCGACGGCGCCTCCGACCCCGCGGTGGCCCGTGCGCTGGACGGCTGGCGCACCCCGACCGAACAGCCGGCGGCCGAGCAGCCGGCGGCCATCACCACCGAGGCACCCGAGGCACCCGAGGCACCCGGGGCACCCGGGGCACCCGGGGCACCCGGGGTGGCTGAGGTGACCGCGGTACCCGGATCCGACGACAGCGGCCTCGGGCTGATCGCCGTGCTGGCGGCCGAGCAGCTGGCGGCCGAACAGTTGGCCGCCGAACAGCCGGTGGCGCGGCGGCCGGTGGCCGGGCAGCCGATGGTGGAGGAGCTGGCGGTCGCGGGTGCGGGGGCTGACCGGTCGCCGCGCCGGTCGGTGCGCCGGCGTGGACGTCGCAGTGGTCCCGGCCCGGCCCAGGCAGGTGGACGGCGGCGCCGGGCAGCGGTGCTGGTGGGTTCCGCGGCCCTGCTGGCCCTGGTCGCCACATCGGTCCCGGTCGCTCTGGGTGCCGATCGGCCGCAGTCATCGCCGTCGAGGTCGGTCGATGCGCGGGCCGACGGGCCACCGTCCGTCCTGGTGCCCACGCAGCCCCGTCTCGGCGCGGGCGGCGCGACCTCCGAGCCCGGCAGCGGTCGCGGTTTCGTCCGTGACAGCCCGGCCGCCGCGGAGATCAGCGCGCCGGTCGACACCGCGACGCCGGACCCGACGATGCCGGACACGGCGCCTGGCGAGGACGCCCGGACAGCACCGGCAGCGCCCGCAGCGCCCGCACCACCCGTACCGGCCCTGGCGACCGCCGTGAGGCCCATGGCTGCCGGGGCGAGAGCCGCGACCGTAGCTGCCGTGGCGACGTCGCCGGCCGGCGCGCCCACCATGGGAGCCGCCGGGACGGCGCGTACCGATCCGCGCTCGATCCGATCCCCGGCGACGCCGGATACCCGGGGGAGGTCGGCGTACCAGTCGGACCGCCTGAACCGGTTCCTCGAGGGCCGCCGAGGTGGGGCCGACCGGTACTCCCGCTACGAGGAGCAGATCCGGTCCCGGTCACGGCACCGTTGACCCGGTCGTCCCATGGGGGCGATGCGAGGGGAACGCACCGCGGTCGGCGCCGCCGCACCCTGCCCCATCAGCCACGTCGATCATGGCCTGCTTTCGCTGCGGCAAGATTGTTCGTGATGGTCCTGGTGATCGTGTGGTCGGGGCCGAGGATGGAGGCGCTCAGTGCCTGCCCGCGGCCGAGGTAGGAGATCGCTGGAGCCAGTTGACCGTGCTGGGCGAGATAGCTGCCGGTACGGTCGTTGAGCCAGAACGTTGCTTGTGCGACCTGGTTCTCCCCTGTTTCCGGATCGGCCAGGTTCAGGACGGCGCGGACGTGCGGTAGCAGCGACCGCCATCGTGGCCAGCTCCGCGGATTCTTCGTGTCGCCGGGCAATGTGGAGCGCAGCAGTCTGATCAGCGTGACCGCGGTGGCCGTTCGGTCTGTCGCGCTGACACCGGACTGGACGGCCGCGGAGATCAACCGGTGCACCGACAGGTCCGCTCCATCACGGCCATCACGGCGGGCCAACCCGAACCCGACCAGGGCGCCGACCGTCTCCGCCCAGGCCAGCGGGTCGCCGGCGGCGTCCCGCAGCGGCCCGGCGGGCAGGTCGTCCACATCCGAGGTGAACAGGCTGAACAGGTCGAGGGGGATCGGTTCCGGCGCGCAGAACGCGCACAGTTCCAGGAGGTGCACGGCCGCTGGCCGCTGGGCCTGTAGCCGGGTAAGGGACAGCTCCCAGAGGTTGGCCACCGTGACCTGGGGGCGGTTCGCGACCCACCCTCGACTGAGCATGTCCGCGAGTCGTTCGGTGAGCAGACCTGCGTATTCTTTCGGCGGTGTCCCGGTCTGGGTGAGAAAACCGATGGCCTGTTCCACCGCCAGGGGCAGATCCCCGAGGAGCCGGGCTATCTCGTCCGCCGCCGATCGGTCCATGCCCACGACCCGTTCTGACAGCATGAGCACCGCCTCGTCGCGGCTGAGCTCCGCCACCTCGACGACCTGGCCGAAGCTGGTCAGGCCGCTGCGCCGGGACGTCACCAGCAGGTGGCCGAACGCGTCCGTGGGCTGGAACGGGCCGACCACGGCAAGATCCTCGACGTTGTCCAGAACGAGCAGCCAACGGCGCTGTTGCTGGCGCAGCGCTCCCGCGACCGAGGGCCACGCGGCCCCGTCGGGCAGGCCGAGCGCCACACCGAGCGCGGAGACGTAGCCGGGGATCAGGTCCGGGTCCTCGGCGGGAATCCACCACACCGCGTCGAATTCCGCCGCGTGCTGGTAGGCGTATTCGACGGCCAGCACGGTCTTGCCGACCCCACCGAGGCCCCGCACGCCGCACACGGCGGCCCGCCCGCTCGCGGCGAGCCGTCGAGCCATGTCGTCGAGCAGGTCGGACCGGCCGACGAAGTGGGGCAGTCGCGGCGGCATGTGCCACACCGTGGCCGTCCTGGCTCGCGTCGGCGTCGGCGTCGGGGTCGGGGTCGAGGTCGAGGCCGATGCCGGCGCCGTGGAATCGGGGGTGGGCGGCATTCTGGTGCGCCGCACCCGCGCGGGTAGCGGGACCGGCTGGGTCGGTTTGGCCCGGCCCGCTTCGGCTTCTTTCAGCCCGGCCAGCAGTGCGGGCCCCGCGTGGGTGGCGCCCTGCTCGGCGCGGTAGCGGCGGAGGTCGATCCAGGTGCGGGTGCCGAGCAGGGACAGGGCGGTCGGGGCGCAGTCCTCGATGAGCAGCGGAATGAGACGGCGATCCGCACCGTCCATATCCGCGGCCCAGACCGCCAGCCATTCCGCTCTCGCCCCCGCCGACTCCAGATACGCCGGGGTCACCACGGCCAGCAGCCGGCGGCCGCGACTGACCCCATCCCGGACCATCCGCGGCCAGTCCGTTCCCGGCACCGAATCCCACGCCTGGATGAGAACCCGGTAACGCTCCTGTTCGAGGGTCCAGGCGACCCATTCCGCCCAGGGCCGGTCGACCTCGGTGTAGGACACGAAGAAATCCCAGCCCTCGCCCGTAGCGCCCCCGCCCCCGCCCCCGCCCCCGCCGGCCATCCGATCAGTATTCACCGCCACATACCGCACCAGGGCGTCGCACCACGACATCGAACTGTCACTCGGAAGCGAAGGGATTCCGGATGTTCGGCGGGAGAGCCACCACCGGCCATGGCCGCGAACCGAAGAACATCCGGCCACTACCACCTACACTGATTATCTGTTATGTGGTGAAATGCGTGGCTTGGGCGGTCTTGTGGTGGCGGTGGGCGGTAGACTTTCGGGGATCAGCTGGTGCAGGGCCGGGCGGAGCGTCCGGCCGGGGCTGTGGCCGACGACCAGGAAGGCCGGGTTTCCCGCGTGGCCGGTTCGGGTGGCCGGGTGCGGTGGGGTAGTGACACCGCGCTGGTGGACGATGATGAGGCACGGCGGCGGCTGGTCGCGGCCGCCGGTCGGTGCCTGCTCGCGCGGGGGGCCGCCAGACTGACGGTCGACGAGGTGGCCCGAGAGGCCGCGGTGGTGCGGTCGACGGTCTATCGCTACTTCGGGTCGCGCGACGAGCTCATTCTCGCCGTCCTGCTGGAGCGGATCGATGCCGCGATGCGGCGGGTCACCGAGATGCTGGAACATCCGGACGACGCCAGCCGGTCGATCAGCGACCTGATCATGCATTTCAACGGTCTGGTGCCGGGCAACCCGTTCAACGAGGCATTGTTCTCCCCGGACAGCCGATGGCTCGTCACCTCGCTCGAGGTGCAGTCCGAGCTCGTCGTGGACACCTACCACCAGCACCTGCGCCCGCTGCTGACCCGGTGGCAGGCAACGGGTCAGCTGCGGGCCGATCTCGACCTGCGGGAGACGAGCCGGTGGCTGAACACGGTGGGGCTGCTGCTGCTCGCCCCACCGTGGACGCAGCGCTCGGACGCCGCCAAACGTGAGTTCGTCGAGCACTACGTGGTGCGTGCCCTGCTCGCCGTCAGCGCGGCCAGGCCTCCCAGCTGATCGGGGTGCGCAGGGGGCCGGCGAACAGCGGTCGAGCCTGCCCGGAGGCCCACCGCTGCTCGAGCAGCGGGGTCAGCCCCTTGAGCGTCTCGAGCGGGTCCTCGTCCAGGTAGATGACGGTGGCGTGCTGCGGGTCGCCGAGGTAGGCCTCGTGCAGTTCCGGGTACGCGCTCGAGCTGTACTGCCATGCGCCGGCCACACCGGGCACGCCGAGCACCGCGGGGATGTGCTCGGTGTGCAGCCAGTTCAGCCAGGGGGAGACGTCGTCCTGGGTCGGTTCCTCGATGATCAGGACGATCCCGCGGTGCGGTCGCATCGGGATCACTTCGGCGGACACCAGGGCGCTCGGTGCGGCATACCAGTGGGTCAGGGCGAGCGACCGCAGGCCCAGTGGCGTCCGCCGTTCGGGGAAACGGCCGGCCTCGGCGAGGCGCACACCGAGCTCGAGGAACTCCTCGTGGCTCCGCACGACAGGTTCGCCGATGAAGTAGTTGACCAGGTTGCCGATGCCGGCCAGGGGCCCCTCGCCGGCGATGCGCGCGGCCGGGTAGTCGCCGTCCGCGATGTAGCGCAGCGCGTACACCAGGCCCGGCAGCTGGTACTGCTCGGGCATGTGGTCCAGCAGGTGCCACCGCAGGTAGTCGGTCTTGGGTGGCTCCAATCCGGTCAGGCTGAAGATCGTGTTGCGCACTCTGATCATCGTTGCACCTCCAGCGGCGCGGAGCCGCCTGACAGGGACACCCCTTCAGGGGCATCATGGGGGAGGATCGGACAGTAGGGCAAGGGTGTCCGATCTTTCCGGTCACTCTCGGTAGTAGGAGATGCATATGGTTGCTACAGATGATCTGGCCGCCCTCGAGGCCCGATTGCGGGCCGTCGAGGACGAGCTGGCGATCCGGCGGCTGATCCTTTCCTACGGTCCGGCGGCGGACGCGGGCCTGGCCACGCTGGCCGCGTCGGTGTGGCAGGAGGACGGCCTCTACGACTGGGACGCGAACGGCGCCCCGCATGTGGGGCAGGCCGGTGTCGAGGCCATGCTGCTCACCGAGCCGCACCAGACCCTGACCAAGGAAGGGGTCGGCCACATCGCCACCCCGCCGCTGATCGAGCTCGACGGTGACGAGGCGACCGCGCTCACCTACTCCCAGATCATCCGGCTGGACGCGGAGTCCGGCCGGTTCTACCTGTGGCGTCTGAGCGCCGTGCGCTGGGATCTGGTCCGCGAGGGCGGGTCCTGGGCGGTGAAGCGCCGCACGAACCGACTTCTGGACAACACCGCGGCCGGGCGTGAACTGTTCGGCGCGACGCTGAAGGAGCTGCGCGGGGTGGACGCCCGATGAGCGGGGGACGACTCGAGGGCAAGGTCGCGATCATCACCGGTGCGAGCACAGGGCTCGGTCCGGTGATGGCGAAGCTGTTCGTCGAGCAGGGGGCGAAGGTCCTGCTCAGCGCCCGGCGCGAGGAGCTGGTGCTGGAGGCGGCGGCGGCCTGCGGGCCGAACGCCATCGGCATCCGCACCGACGTGACCAAGGAGGACGAGGTCATCGCCATGGTCGCCCGGGCGGTGAAGGAGTTCGGCCAGGTCGACATCATGTGTAACAACGCGGCCGCACCCGGCAAGGACACCTTCATCTGGGAGCAGACCCTGGAGAACTGGAACTCCACCATCGCCATCGACGTCACCGCGGCGATGCTGTGCACCCGTGAGGTGCTGAAGCAGTCGATGCTGGAGCGCCGCTCCGGCGTCATCCTGAACTTCTCCTCCACGGCCAGTTATGCGGCGATGCCCCGCAAGTCGCACTATGTGATGGCGAAGACCGGGCTGCGCGCGCTCACCAAGTCCGTGGCGAACGAGGTCGGCGAGTACGGCATCCGGTGCAACTGCGTGGTGCCGGGCAGCATCGACACCGAGCTCTACCGCAACTGGGTCCGGCGCACCGCGGCCGAGCTCGGCATCTCCTACGAGGAGCGGCGCGCCCAGACCCTGGCGAACACCGCGCTGCGGGACATCTCCTCCACGCTGGACGTCGCCAACTTCGCCCTGTTCCTCGCCAGCGACGAGGCCCGCACGATCACCGGGCAGTCGATCCCGGTGGACGCCGGCGGCATCTACGTCGGATGAGCGGCGCGACGACACTGAAACTGTCCATCCCCACCCCGGTTGTCTCGATGCTGCCGGGAGCCAGCTCTCCCTGGGAGCAGACCGGCACGATCGAGGACGTGGCCCGGATAGCCCAGGCCGCGGACCGGTTGGGCTTCCACCACCTCACCTGTAGCGAGCACGTCGGCGTTCCCGCCGACGAGGCGGTGCGTCGCGGCGGGCGTTACTACGATCCGCTCGCGACGCTCGGCTACATCGCCGCGCGGACCACCCGGATCCGTCTGGCGACCATGGTGCTGGTCCTGGGCTACCACCATCCGCTGGAGATCGCGAAGCGGTATGGAACCCTCGACGTGGTCAGCGGCGGGCGGCTCATCCTCGGCCTGGGGGTCGGCACCCTCAAGGCCGAGTTCGACCTTCTCGACGTACCGTTTGAGGACCGCGGGTCCCGCGGCGACGACGCGCTGCGGGCACTGCGCGCCGCACTGTCGCAGCCGCTGCCCGCCTACGAGGGCGAGTACTACTCGTTCGGCGGGCTCCTCGTGGACCCCTGCGCGGTGCAGGACCAGGTGCCGCTGTGGATCGGTGGGCGTACCCGCCGTTCGCTGCGGCGCGCGCTCGCACTGGCTGACGCCTGGGCTCCCTTCGGGATCAGCCTGGCCCAGGCCAAGGAGTGGCTCGACCAGGAGGAGCTGCCCGCGGGCTTCGAGGTCGTGCTCGGGCCGAGCCAGGCCCTTGACCCGCTCAAGGAGCCCGACCGGGCCCTCGAGGAGCTCGCCACCCTGGCCGCGGCCGGCACGACGATCGCCTCGGCCCGGGTCGTCCACGACTCCCCGGAGCACTTCATCGACCAGCTCGAGGCGCTCGCGGCCATTCACCCACCGGCGGCCTAGCCAGCGCCGACCGGCCCCACCCGTCCCACCGACAGGCGCACCCCCACCGGGAGGTGCGCCTGTCGTCAGTGCGGGAAGGCGTCAGCCTGGGAAGGTGAGTTCCTGGGCGTTGCCGTACATGATGCGCTGCTGTTCGGCCGGGGTGAACCCGGCGACGTTGGCCAGGAAGTCCCGGGGGGCGGGGAATCCCTCGCCGTGCGGCCAGTCGGAACCGAAAAGAATGCGTTCGACGGGCAGATGCCGGGCGAGTTCGCGGACGTCCTCCTCGACGAACGGCGCGACCCAGCAGTGTTCGATGAACTGGTCGCGCGGGTTCGTGGCGAAACCACGGCCGTGGCCCAGGTAGTCGAGGGCGAGCAGTAGCGACGGCACCCAGGAACAGCCACTCTCGATATAGGCGACCTTCAGCGTCGGGAACCGCTCGAACAGCCGGTGCGCGACGAGGACGTAGGCGAAGTCGTGGACGGTCCGGTGTTTCGTGAGCCCGGCGAAGGTCGAGAACTGGCCGAGATTGTCGGTGTCACCGGGCGCGATACCGCCCATGTGCGCCTCGCCCCACACCCGGTCCATCAGGTCGTTCACGGGCGTGTAGGTTTCATCGGAGCCGTCATGGCTGGCGACCACGATGCCGGCCTCGGCGGCGAGACCCCAGAAACGGTCGAACATCGGATCGGCCGGTGACCGGTTACCGTCCCGGGTGACCGCCGCACCATGGCGGATGTTCACCACCCGGGCACCCCGGTCGAGACACCACCGTAGTTCCCGCACGGTCTCGTCCGGATCGCACATGGTGATGAACGGGGCGCTGAAAATGCGGTTCTGGTAGGCGAAGCCCCACTGGTCGTCGATCCACCGGTTGAAGGCGCGGTAGCATTCCACCGCCGCCTCGATGTCGGTGTGCAGCAGCGGTTCGATCACCACACCCTGGGATGGGAAGACCCAGGTCGCCTCGACGCCCTGGGTGTCCATCACCTTCAGCCGGGCATCACGTTCGAACCAGTCCGGATGGTCCGCCGCCCGCTCGGTGAATCCGGCCTGGAAGACATCCCGGCTGGTGCCGCCCTGGAAGAACTCCAGGAATGCCCCCGGCAGTGGCCGTGGGTGCACGTCGGCTGGCCCGGGAAGCCATTCGGTCTGCACACCGTCGACGACATACCGCGGTACTCCGTCGATTTCCTTGATCTGGACACCGCGGTCGGCGAACTTCGGGTCGCGGAAACGGGTGAAGGCGTCGCTCGTCTCCCAGTAGTGGTTGTCCGCGTCGAAAAGCCGTAAGCCGCCGGTGGCCGCATCGGTCACATCCGCCATGCCCGTCTCCCTGCTCCGTCAGTGCTGTCGATGCCGTCAGTGCTGTCGATGCCGCCAGTGCCGCCCACGCCGGCGATACCGCCGAGGCCGCCTGTGGTCGGGCTGGCGCCTGTGGTCGGGTTAGGCGGTGCCGTGCCGCAGGAGCTTGCCGGGGGTCTCGTCCGTGCAGACACCGTTGATGAAGGTGGTTTTGCCGTTCACGATGATGCGGTCGTAGCCGACGGCCTTCTGGACGAGGCGCCACTCGTCCGCCGGATAGTCGAACAGCCGCTCCTGGGGGAGCGCGTCGACGGTCTCGGGGTCGTAGACGATGATGTCCGCGGGCCGGCCCTCGCCGATGGAACCCCGGTCGCGCAGCCCGATGGCCATGGCCGGATAGGCCGACAGGCGCCAGTGCGCCTCCTCGAGGGACATGATCCTGTGTTCGCGGACCCAGTGGCCGATCAGCTCGGTGGCGAAGCGGGCGGTGGTGACGAACTTGGTGTGCGCGCCGCCGTCGCTGATCCCGGGCAGGGCCACCGAGCAGGAGGTCACCTCCCGGACCGCCTGGGTGTCCATGTCGATCATGGTGGTGCCGAAGCCGACGTTGAGGTCACCGGCGACGGCGATGTCGAGAAGGGCGTCGGCCAGGTGCTTGCCCTCACGGGCCGCGATCTCGCCGATGGTGTAGCCCTCGTACTTCGCCTTGAGCGCCAGGGCGTCCTTCGCGTCGCTGGTGATCCAGTTCACCGTGATCTCGGCGAGCGGGTAGCCGGCGGCGCCGAAACCGCCGCCCAGCTCGTCGATCGCCGCCCGCAGCGCCGGGCGACGCTCCGGGTCTGCGAACTTGGCGATCTTCTCCTCGAGGGTGCCGAGGCCGGCCTCCTTCCAGGCCGGGAAGATGTCCATGAGGTTGTAGTTCTCCAGGACGATCTCGGACTGGAAGCGCACGATCTGCGCCGACGCGAAGACCCGAAGACCCTCGGACCCGTTCAGCTCCTCCAGCCGGTCGATGGTCTCCAGGTGGGGGAACTGCGACTCGCCGTGCTGGTTGACCGATCCGGTGGGCGCCAGGGCGTTCCAGATGATCGGGCGACCGCTCTCCCGGGCGATCAGCGCCGCCGTCTCGAGCTGGCCGGTGATCTGGGTGGTACCGCGGCCGACCCGGCGCAGGGCCCGCGCGAACGCGGTGATCTCCCGCTCGGTCATCAGGTCGGTGACCATCGGCGTGCCGTCATGATCGAGCTGGACGTTGAACAGGTCACCGGAGATCTGCGAGCTCCAGCCGGCGGCGCCGGCCTCCATCCCCTCGATGACGAGCTCGCACATCCGCTCCAGTTCCTCGTCGGACGCCCGGTCCTTCTTGGCCTTGTCGACCCCGACCACGTAGGCGTAGAGGGGGGCCAGCGGCACGAGTGACATGACGTTGACGCCCTTGGGCGTGCGCTCGACGCTGTCGAGGAACTCCGGGTAGGTCTCCCAGTCCCAGGGCATCCCGGCCCGCATCGTCCTGATCGGCACGGCCTCGTTGCGGGACAGGCTCAGCATCGCGCGGTCCTGGTCCTGTGGCCGGCACGGCGCGAACCCGAACCCGCAGTTGCCGACCAGCACAGTGGTGACGCCGTGCCAACCCGACATCGTGCACCACGGATCCCAGAACAGCTGGCTGTCGTAGTGGGTGTGGATGTCGACGAACCCGGGGGCGACGATCTTGCCGGTGGCATCCACCACCTCGTCGCCGTCGGCGGCATCGACCGGGCCGATCTGGACGATCTTACCGTCCCTGATCGCCACGTCGGCCTTGTAGCGAGGCGTCCGGAGCCCGTCGATGACGGTGCCCCCCTTGATCACGATGTCGTATAAAGCCATCGGCTCCGCTTCCTCTCGCCGCATGCCCACCAGTGTGACACTTATGTCACACCTAAGTGCCACCATAATTTCTTGCTGGTCGCTTGGCAAGTATGTTTCGCGTGGTCGGGAAAGTACTCTGCTGCCATGAATTCCGCCGCCGCTCCCCGTCGCCGGACCCAGCTCGAACGGCGCGCCGAGTCCGAGGAGGCCCTGCTCGACGCGGCTGCCGACCTGGTGGCCGAACGGGGGGTCGATGGCGCCTCCCTGGCGCGCATCGGGAGCCGCGCCGGAGCAAGCCGGGGCCTGCCGACCCATCACTTCGGCTCCAAGGACGCCCTGGTAGCCCGGCTGGCGCAACGGGCCCAGGACCGCATCGACGAGCAGAACCGCGCCAACGCGGCCCGGGACGGGCTTCATACCGGCAACTCCCGCGGCCTCGACCTGCTGCTTCTGTCGGTCACCACCTACCTGAAGCGGTTCGAGAATCCCGACAGCGATGACCGGGCTCTGATCGTCATGTGGGGAGCCACGTTCCCGGTGGAGGCCTCGGTGGCGGGGATGGTCGACGCCGAACGGCGCAGCCGTGACGGCTGGACCGAACTGATCGAGAGCGGGCAGCGGGACGCCTCGATCCGGACCGACATCGACGCGCGGACCAGTGCCGTACTGCTGCAGGGGCTCATCCGTGGCCTTGCGGCGAACCTGATGGCCGATCCGCACCTGGTCGCGCAGGGTCATGCTCGACGAGCCTGCGCGACCTGGATCGCCTCCGCCCTCGCCGCCCCTGCGGATCGCTGCACGTGTCCGACGGGCGGCGAGGACCGCGGCCGGGCCTTGGCCACCGAAGGCGACCCGGTGTCAGCGCCTGCTCGTCGGCGCGACACCCGAGCCCGGGCCGACCAGGGCTGATCGACCGTGGCTCGCCGCGGAGCCAGCGATCACCGGTCGATGGTGCGGCGGTACTCCTCGACGATGGGAGTGAGCTCGGCGGGCGTGGAACCGTGCATGATCACGCCGTCGCAGCCCAGGTCGAACTGGTGGCGGATGGCGGCGACACACTGGGCGGGACTGCCGGTCGCGGCGGCGGCGAGCCACTGCGGGGGGATCAGCTCGGCGGCGTGCTCGAGCTGCTCGGGGGTGCCGACGATGTCCAGACCGCGGGCCCTGGCGACCGGGTCGGCCAGGAACCGGTCGAGGACGGCCTCGTCCCAGCCGTTGGTCCGCACCAACAGCCGGCCGTAGCCCTGGAGATAGGTACCGAGGCGGCCGACGGACTTCATGAGGCGCCGCTGCTCGGGGATGTGATCGCCGATCGTGGCGAAGCACGCCCACACCCTGACCGCGTCGGGGTCGCGTCCGGCCTTCTCCGCGGCCCGCTTGACCGTCTCGACGCAGCGCACCGTCGTCTCGTCGGTGAAGTAGGTGTGCAGCACGACCTGATCGAAACAGCGACCGGCGAGTTCGAGGGTGTTCTGACCGAACGCGACGATACCCATCGGCAGGTACTCGTCCAGGGTCGGATCAATGCTCAGGACGGGCCAGGAACCGGCCGGCCCGTTGTGGTCGCGCACGGTCTCGCCGCGAAAGAGACGGCGGATGATCCCGACGAAGTCCTCGAGCTCGGCGGTGGTGATACGGGGGATGCCATGGGCGTCCTGGACCTTGGGGATACCCCGGCCGAGACCGAGCACGAAACGTCCGCCGGTGAGGCTCTGCATGGTGCGGGCGAAACCGGCGGTCACCATCGGGTGGCGTGTGTTGTGGTTCGTGGCGCCGGTGGCGATGGTGATCCGTTCGGTGACCGCGCCGGCCGCGCCGGAGAGGGTCACCGCCTCCTTTTTGTTGTAACGCTCGGAGATGAAGGCGACCTCGAGGCCGAGCGCCTCGGCCTCGGCCGCCTCGGTGATGATCTCGCGGGCGGACGCGGGCTGGCCGCCCAGCAGATAGCACCCAAGGCCGTCCAGCGTCGTCGGCTGGACGGCTGACGTCTCGCTGGTCGGCGTCTCGTTGGTCATCGGCCTGCCTCTCTGCGTGAACCACGTTTCCGTGTGCTGGACGTCAGGATTTCCCCGCGCCGTCCGTCCAGCAAGGGTTACCGGTCGGACCAGAACCGCCCGCGTCGGCGGCGACGGTACGTTGCGTCGGGCTGCGCACATGCCGGTCGGACGGCGCCGCCGTGCGTCGCCCCTGACCCGCGCCTACGCCTCGGGGATGTGAGCCCAGGAGGTGGGGGTCAGGGGCGCGGGGACAGCAGTTCTGCCAGGTGGAGGGCGGGGCGGTCGCGCAGGTCGGCGATCTGGGTGCGACACGAGAAGCCGTCGGCGAGGACGACGGCGTCGGGGGCGGCGTCCAGCGCCGGGAGCAGGTTCTGGCCGGCGACGGCGACCGAGACCTCGTAGTGGCCGATCTCGACGCCGAAGTTGCCGGCGAGACCGCAGCAGCCGGCGAGGGTGGTGACGGTGGCGCCGGTGCGGGTGAGCAGCGCCCTGTCCGCCGCCCAGCCGAGGACAGCGTGGTGGTGGCAGTGCGGTTGGGCCACGATGGTGGTGCCGGTCAGGTCGGGTGGGCTCCAGTCCGCGGTGGCGGTCAGCAGTTCGGCGAGGGTGCGGGTGGCGGCCGCGACCAGACGGGCGTCCTCGGCCTGGGGGGTGCCCTCGAGCAGCTCGACGGCGTCGGCGCGCAGCACCGCGGTGCAGGACGGCTCGATGCCGACGATCTGGACGCCGTCGCGCACCGCCGCCGCGAGTTCGGCCACGGTGCGGCCCAGGATGCGGCGGGCCGCGTCCAACTGGCCGGTGGTGATCCAGGTCAGCCCGCAGCAGGTGCCGGACGAGGGTAGCCGGGGCTCGTAGCCGGCCGCGCGCAGCACGCGCACGGTCGCGGCGGCGGCGTCCGGTGAGAAGGACTCGGAGAAGGAGTCCACGAACAGCAGCACCGGCGTCGCCACGGAAACCGGTTCCGTGTCGCGAACCGGCGTCGTGTCGCGAGTCGGTGCGGTGTTGGCGGGGGGCTGGTCGGCCCACCAGCGGCGGAAGGGGACGGGGGCGAAGGGGGGGACGCTGCGGCGGCGGTCGACGCCGGCCAGGGTGAGGCCGGCCTTGCCGAGAACGGGGGTCCGCGCCGCCAGGTTCGCCAGCCGCGGTGCTCGTCCGGCCAGGCGGGCCCACCGGGGCAGCCAGCCCAGGCTGTAGTGGGAGCGTGGCCGCGGCCGGCGCCGGTAACGCTGGTGCAGGGCCTCGGACTTGTAGGTGGCCATGTCGACGCCGGTCGGGCAGTCGACGGCGCAGCCCTTGCAGGACAGGCACAGGTCCAGCACGTCGAGGACGGCGGGCGCCCGCCAGTCCAGGTCGCCGCGCACGACGTCCTGCAGGACCCGGGCCCGGCCACGGGTGGAGTCCTTCTCCTCCCGGGTGGCCAGGTAGGACGGGCACATCACGCCGCCGGCCGCGCTGTTGTCGGCCCGGCAGCGGCCCACGCCGGTGCAGCGGTGCAGGGCCTGGGCGAGATCGCCGTCGTCGTGCGGGTAGGCGAAGGCGAGGTCCCTGCGGTAGGTGACCCCGCTCATCCGCACGGCCGCGTCGAAGGGATCGGGGTTGACGAGCACTCCGGGGTTGAGCCGGTTGTCGGGGTCGAAGGCGTGCTTGACCTCGCCGAACAGGGCGATGGCATCGGCGGAGTACATCTGGGCGAGCAGTTCGCCGCGGGCCCGGCCGTCGCCGTGTTCCCCGGAGATCGAACCGCCGAACTCCGTCACCAGGGCGGCGGCCGCGGTCAGGAACGTGCGCAGCACCGTCAGCCCGTCCGGACGGGCCAGGGGGAAGTCGAGCCGGACGTGCATGCAGCCGTCACCGAAATGGCCGTAGGGCGCCGATGTCATGCCGTGGTCGGCGACCAGTTCGTCGAAGCGGGCGAGGTAGTCGCCGAGTCGGTCCGGCGGGACCGCGGCATCCTCGAGCCCGGGCCAGGCCGGTTGGCCCGAAGGCGCACGTCCGGCGAGGCCCGCGCCGTCCTCGCGGATGCGCCACAGCCGGGCCTGCTCCGCCGGGTCGGTGACGATCCGGGTCTCGGTGCCCAGGTCGGCCGCGGCCAGTTCGGACGCCCGGTCCAGCACGTCGGTGCGGTCGTCGCCGGCGATCTCCACGAACAGCCAGGCGCCGCCGCGGGGCAGCGGCGGAACCGCGGTGTCGCCGCGCCGCGCACGCAGGACGTCCACCAGCCGCTGGTCCATGCCCTCGCAGGCGGTCGGACCGAACGTCACCACCGTCGGCGCCGCGTGCCCGGCCGCGACGATGTCGGCGAAGCCCAGGGCGACCAGAACCCGATGGTCAGGGTCCTTCACCAGCCGGACGGTGGCCTGGGTGAGGATGCCGAGGGTGCCTTCGGAGCCGATCAGCGCCTGCCCCAGGTCGAACCGTTCGGGCAGCAGATGCTGGACGGCGTAGCCGGACAGCTGGCGGCCGAAGGTGTCGAACTCGGTGCGCGCCGCGCCGAGATGCCGCCCGGCGGCGGCCCGTAGTGCGTCCAGCAGTGGCTGTGGCCCGTCGACGAGGGGCACGCCGGCGCTGTCGTACTCGGTGCGCAGCGTCTCGCCCGAGGCCAGCAGGTAGCTCATCGCGACCACGTTGTCGCTGGTGCGGCCGTAGCCCAGCGCCCGGCTGCCGCAGGCGTTGTTGCCGATCATCCCGCCGATGGTGCACCGTGAGTGACTGGACGGGTCGGGGCCGAACCGCAGCCCGCGGGGCAGCACCGCCTTCTGCAGGTCCGCGTGCACGAGCCCGGGCTGGACCACCGCGGTGCGCGCGTCGACGTCCACCTCGAGGACCTGGTTCAGATGCCGGCTGAAGTCCAGCACCATTCCCGGTCCGATCGCGTTGCCCGCGATGGACGTGCCACCGCCGCGTGCGGTGAAGGCGACGCCGTGCGCCCGGGCGACCTCGAGTGCCCCCGCCACCTCGTCGACGTGGCGGGGTCGCACCACGGCCCGCGGCGGGACGCGGTAGAGCGAGGCGTCGGTGGCGTACATCGCCAGCGTCGCGCGATCGTCGCGAACCTCCAGGCCCGCAGCCCGCAGCACCCGGCCAAGATCAGGAACTTCGACGGTCACGGTTCCGATCAGCCCAGGGAACGGACGCGGATGGTCTCGGGCATCGCGGCCAGCGAGTCGATCAGCGCCGACGGGTAGTCGACGGCGATGTCGGTCAGGGCGTAGCCGTACTCGCCGCGGGTGTCGAGCAGCTGGCCCTCGATGTTGACCTTGTGCTCGGCCAGCAGGCTGTTGATCTTCGCGAGCACGCCGGGGACGTTGCGATGCAGGTGGACGATCCGCCGCCCGCCGTGGCGCGGTGGCAGGGACAGGTGCGGCAGGTTGACGCTCATCGTCGTGTTGCCCTCGCGGGCGTAGTCACGCAGCTTGCTCGCGACGTAGTGGCCGATGTCCTGCTGGGCTTCCTCGGTCGACCCGCCGATGTGCGGGGTGAGGATGACGTTGGGCAGCCCGCGCAGCTCGGAGACGAACTCGTCGCCCCGCCCCGCCGGCTCCTGCGGGAAGACGTCGACCGCCGCGCCGGCCAGATGGCCGGACTCGATGTGCGTGCGCAGCGCGCGATGGTCCACCACGAAGCCGCGGGAGAGGTTGAGGAACAGGCTGCCCTGGCGCATCAGGGCGAACTGCTCGTCGCCGAACATGCCGAGGTTGCCCTGGCGGCCGTCGACGTGCAGGGTGACGACGTCCGCCGTGGCGAGCAGTTCGGGCAGGGTCGCGCAGCGCCGTGCGTTGCCCAGCGCCAGTTTGTCGGCGGTGTCGTAGAAGTAGACGGTCATCCCGAGGGCCTCGGCGAGCACGGACAGCTGCGCGCCGATGTTGCCGTAGCCGACGATCCCGAGGCTGCGGCCGCGGACCTCGTGGGCCGCCTCGGCCGACTTGTCCCACAGGCCGGCGTGCATGCCGGTGTTCTTCTCGGTCAGTCGCCGGGTCATCGCGATGATCTCGGCGACCGCGAGCTCGACGACGCTGCGGGTGTTGGAGAACGGCGCGTTGAACACCGCGATACCGCGATCACCGGCGGCGGCCAGGTCGACCTGGTTCGTGCCGATGCAGAACGCACCGACGGCCAGCAGATCGTGCGCCTCCTCGAAGACCGTCTCGGTGACCTCGGTCTTCGACCGGATCCCCAGCAACTGGACGTCGGCCAGCGCCTCGATCAGCGCCTGCTCACCCAGGGCCCGGTCAAGCGTCTCAACCGTCGCCCCCGCGGAGCGCAGGATCGCCGCGGCGTCAGGATGAACACTCTCAAGCAGCAATGCACGCACAGCGGACGCCCTCAATGGCTGGCAACAGTACGCCCGTAGTCTACGGAACCCTCGACAGTCCGCCCGGGCCAGACCCAGGCAGATGTGGAACCGGTGGGCGCGGCCCGACGTCCTCCTCCTCGGGTGGGAGCCCCGGGGAGGAGGACGGACTCACCTGCGGACCGGGGGGCACTCGGGTCCCGGCGCCCCGGCGCCCCTCGTCACCAGCCCAGGGGCTCGCTGGCGAAGCCGCTGGTGGGGGTGACGCCGCTGCGCGCCGCGGGGAGCTGCCGCCAGGGGAGCAGCGGCAGGTTCACCACCGAACGGCCGGTGCTGTTGCGCACGATCTGGTAGGTACCGCCGGCCAGACCGGCCTGCTGGGCCGCGGTGTAGGCACACGGCTGCGGCATGCCGAGGAACCCCCCGCAGTCGTTCCTGCTGGCCTGGGTGCTGACGACCAGACGCAGCGAGTGCAGTGGCGACACGCTCCAGACCGTCGGGTTGATCCTGATGTCGTAGCGGTTGGTCCTTCCCGGCTCGATCTTCGTGTCGGTCGTGTACGGATGGGTGGGCAGGATCAGCTGCCCGTTCTTGTCCTTCCACGACGCGTTCTCATCGAGCGTGCTCAGGCTGCCGATGAGCGATCCCGACGCGATCGTGGTGACACCGCCGAGCGGCGAGACGTCCTGCAACGTCGCGATCAGGTTGATGTCGCTGGTGCTCGACGACGCGTAGATGCTCGCGGCAACGGGTCCCGCCAGCGTCTGACCGAACGCGAACGGGGACGTGGTGTAGGTCAGCGTGCTGCCGGCCTGGTCGGGGGCGGACCATTTCACCGTGTCCGCGCCGGTCGCACCGGGCCCTTTCGGGGTGAGCCCGGAGTTCGCGTTCAGGTAGTACGGCGTGTACCTGCCCACCGCCGGGAAGCTGGCCGCGTTGATCCACCGGTTGCTGCCCTGCTCGTAGAGGTGCGCCGGCGTCTTCGTGGCGTCGATACCGGTCTTCTGGCCCTTCAGCCAGGTGTCGTACCACTCCAGCTCGATGCTCTTGTCGAGTCCGCTGCCGTGGCCTCCGTTGCCGATCACGATCTGATAGCGGCCCGTGGTCGACTGGCCCGGCAGCAGCGGCCCGCCCGCGGGCCGGCCGTTCGCGGCGTTCTGCAGCGCGGTCCAGAACCGCAGGGCACCGGGGTTCTCCGTGGCCTGCCAGCCGCTCCACAACAACGCCGGGATTCCGTTCCCCACGATCCGCGCGGCCATCGCGGCGTCGGTCGTGCGTTCCCGCCAGAAGGTGCCGTTGTAGGCCCGTGGGC
The DNA here is from genome assembly GCF_023243055.1 of Frankia sp. AgPm24. Lineage (NCBI taxonomy): Bacteria > Bacillati > Actinomycetota > Actinomycetes > Frankiales > Frankiaceae > Frankia > Frankia sp. AgPm24. The sequence goes on from NZ_JALKFW010000186.1 coordinate 22,542, forward strand.
CGCTGGCATTGATCTCGGCGACCGTCTGCTGACCGTAGGCGAGATTCTCCGCGCGGTGTCGGTCACCGCTCAGCCCGAGGTCCTGGCCGAACAGTGGGACCGTCGCGGAGGGGACGCCTCCGGAGAAGTAGATGTCGTAGCTGTTCGACGCACAGGCCGGGATGATCGTCTTGACCGGTGAATGCGGGCCCACAGCGGCGGCGGTGAACAGCTGGTTGATGCCGAGCTGGGAACAGCCGTACAGCCCGATGGCGCCGTTCGACCCGTCCAGGTGATGCGCCGCCCAGTCCACGACCTCGACGCCGTCCTTCGCGATTCGCGGACCGAACAGTGGGTTCACCAGCGGCCCGTTGTCCGGTGCCTGCGAGTCGAGTGTGCCACGGACGTCCACCGACACGAAGATGTAGCCCCGGCCCACGAAGAACGAATCGGGATCACCGCCGAACGCGTACGGATTCTGCTGGACGATGACGGGGAACGTGCCGGTCGCGCGTTGCCCGGTCACGAGATCCGCCGGGTAGCCGATGTCGGCCGGCAGGACGACCCCGTCGTCCATCGTCACCGGTACGTCCCTGACGACGGTCATGCCGTAGGTCGGCGGGGCCGGCTCCCAGGTTCCCCCGGGCCAGCTGGTGGCCGCCCGGGCCGGTGCGGCCAGACCGGTCAGCGCGATCAGGCTGGCGATCAGGGCCGTCACCAGGGCCGCGGCGATGGCGTTCAGCCGGCGGGATGCCCCCCGCCGGCTGCCCCGTGCGTCGCCGCGCCGCGTTGCCGTCCGGCCGTGCCGCGTCGCGGCCTGGCCGGGTCGTGCGCCGCCCGCGGCTGGGGGTAACTCGGCGTCGGCCGGTAATGCCGGTCCGGTCCTGCTCGTTCTGCGGGAATTCATCATCACTCCTTCGTTTCGCTTCGCCGGGGAAATGGCGAATTTCGTTTGTCCTGACCGGAAGGGTTCCGAACGGGCAGCGGAGCCTTTTGCGCGGTGGGGGTTGTGAGCGCGAGAGGGTGCTGGATGCGGCTGGTTTCCACATTGAATGCCCGGTACCCCGGTATTATGGTGATTCTGGGGCCAGAAGTTAGTGCGGGTCGTCATTGGCTGTCAACCGGGGTGTACGGAACGGTCTGTTGACGGTGGCCCGTTCGGGCCGGTTTGACATGCGGCCGGTCGGAAATGCGGATTTTCGGGAGTCGGCCTTCGGCGGGCCGCCGGCGGGTGATGACACTGGTCGCCGGGCTCCCGGGGCAGCTGGGGACGGCCGGTGTCGACCAGGTGGCTCGGCCACTCAAAGGTGCCGGCGGGCCGGGCCAACCGGCAGGCGGCCGCGGTGGGGCGACGCGCGGCGCCCGCATTGACGTCCCGTCGACATCCCTGAAGTGCCGCCGGGGGTGAGAGGAGGGTCACCGTGGGCCGGTACGGCGCCGATCCGGCGGTGTCGCGGCGGGCCCTCTCCCGAATCGCCGGATATCATTGTTGCGGCCAGGATCGGTGCGGCCGAAGGGAATGCATGTGAGCGGCGAGGAAAACTGGCTTGTCTGCAAGGTCGGCTGCATAGAATGCGGAGTCATAGAAGATCCAGCCCTCGCGATCATCGGCATTTTCGGCGATGAGCAGCAGGCCGTGGAATCCGCCCGGTCAGAGGCGGAGACGATCGCGAAACGGTGGGGGATGACGAACTCCACGCAGCCGTACGCCGTCCGGGCGAACCACATGCCGGGCTCGCGGCTGGGCGCCGGGTGGATGTGGACCCCGGCGGATCACGAGCAGGTCTTCGCGGTGCGCATCCCGGCCTGACCCGACCGGCCGATGGGCCCGCGGGTGCTGTCGCGGGCGGGCGGCAACGCACCGCCGGTCATGGGCGTTGCAGGATCTGGAAGACCTCGACGGCTTCGTAGACGCGGGCATAGCTTCGGGTCGTCCGTTCCCGCAGCACGCCGAGACCGATCAGCTGGCCAATGGCATTGCGTGCCCCGGCGGTGGTCTTTCCCGTCGCCCGCGCGACGGAGGCCGCTGTCACGAAGGGGTTGCCGATCAGCTGCGCGGTGATGTCCCGAATCAGTGCTCCGCTCAGCCCGGCGGCGCGGATCCGATCCAGATAGGCGGCTTCCAGCGCCAGCAGATCCGTCACGGTCCGTACTGTCCGGCGGCAGGAATCGGCGAGGCCGTCCGCGAAGAAGCCGACCCAGCCGTCCCAGTCGCCGACGGCACTGACGGCCCGCAACCGGTCCTGATAGCTGTCGCGACGCGCCTCGAACCAGGGCGAGATCGTCAGCAGTGGAGGCTGGGGGAGGGCGCCACGGGCGAGTAGCTGCAGGACGACCAGGAGACGTCCGATCCGCCCGTTGCCGTCGTTGAACGGATGCAGCGTCTCGAACTGATAGTGGGCCATGGCCGCGGCCACGACGGGATCGAGCATCCGGGATGGCCCGTTCAGCCAGTCCAGCAGGTCTCGGAAGGCGGCGTCGAGTTCCATCCCTGGTGGCGGCGGAACGAAACGGGCCGTGGAGATGTGTCCGCCGTGACTGCCGATCGCGACCTGGATGCGCCGGACACGTCCGGCCTCCCGGGTGTCCGCGGGGGTGCCCTGGACCAGGATCTCGTGGACCGAACTCAGCGATGCCGTGGACAGCGGGCGCCCCTCCTGCAACCAGGCGAACGCTGTCTCGGCGGCCTCCACGTAGTTCAGGACCTCGCGCAGAGACGCGCTGCGCGCGCCTGGTTCGGTGAGGTCGGCGGCAAGCACGTCCTCCAGGGGAGCGAAGGTCCCTTCCAACGCCGAGGTGCTCTGCGCCTCGGCACGCAACGTGGGCTGGCGAAGCAGTGTCGGATCGGGAATCTGGCGACCGGCCTGGCCCAGCCGGCCCAGCTCGGTTCCCGCCGCGGCGACAGCGCGCCAGGTCGTCCCGGCCAGGTTCGGCTCCTCCTCGCCCAGCGGATACGGCTGGAAGGCGACGTGTTCGTACTCCCCGGTGCGTGCGTCGGTGCCGGCGATCTTCACCAGGGAGCCGGTGGGGCTCCTCTCGAAGATCGATCTGTCCACATGGAAAGTTTAGGGCCCAGAATTTTCCATCCGGGTGCCAGATGGAAGATCCCTTTTCCATCTGACTGGATGTGAACTCGATTCACAGGGTATGTTGGGCTGGATGTCGGGATGATCGGATCTGTCGTCCCGGGGTCGGAGGGCCGTCGCGAGCACGGGGGGTGTTCGCGTCCTGCCAGAATGGGCGGCCTGTCCGTAAGGGGGATGTGGATGCCGACGCCGACCACCGAACGCGAGGCGACACGGCGCGAGGCCGCGGAGCGCGACCTGCCGGGCATCGGCGCACTGGTCGAGGTGCGGGGGCAGAAGTGGGTGGTGGCCGGGGTCGACATCCCCCCACGGTCCGAGCCACCACGGTCCGAGCCACCACGGTCCGAGCCCGCACGGTCCGAGCCCGCGGGACCGCGGATGCCGAGTTCGCTGGTCACGTTGCAGAGCGTCGAGGACGGGCGGTACGGGCACACGATCGAGGTGATCTGGGAGGTCGAGCCGGGGCGGCGGGTGCTGCCCAGCGGGTCGCTGCCGGAGGTGGTCGCGGGGCGGTTCGATCCACCGGGGCGGCTGGCCGCGTTCCTGGACGCACTGCGGTGGTCGGCGGTGACGTCCGCGGATGCCCGCAGGTTGCAGGCGCCGTTTCGCTCGGGGGTCGCGGTCGAGGACTACCAGCTCGAGCCGGTGGCCCGGGCGATCGCGGCGCCGCGGGTGAACCTGCTGCTCGCCGATGACGTGGGTCTGGGCAAGACGATCGAGGCGGGGCTGGTCGCCGAGGAGCTGCTGCTGCGCCACCGGGCCCGGCGGATCATGATTGTCTGCCCGGCGGGGCTGACGACGAAGTGGCGTGACGAGATGGCCGAGAAGTTCGGCCGCGAGTTCACCATCATCGACGCGGAGCGCTGCGCGGCGGTACGCCGTTCGCATGGCAGCGCGGCGAACCCGTTCGAGGTGTTCGGCCTGACGATCGTCAGCCTGCCATGGCTGCGCGGCCCCAAGGCGCAGCGCCTGCTCGACGAGGTGCTTCCCGGCGACGGCCAGCCCACCTATCCGCGCACGTTCGACCTGCTTGTTCTGGACGAGGCGCATCACGTCGCCCCGGCCGCACCCAGGCAGGTGTATGCGGTCGACTCGCAGCAGACCAAGCTGATCCGTCGGCTCGCACCGCATTTCACCCACCGGCTGTTCCTGTCGGCGACCCCGCACAACGGCTATCTGGCGTCGTTCACCGCGCTGCTGGAGATTCTCGATGACCAGCGTTTCGCCCGTGGTGTCGCGCCGGACCGTCGGGCCGTGGAGGAGGTGGTCGTCCGTCGCCTCAAGGGCAGCATCGAGAACGCCGACGGCACCCCGCGGTTCCAGCCGCGAACCCCGGGTGACCTGCCGGTGGTCTATCCCGAGAGCGAGCGGGAGATCCATGCCCTGGTGAAGGAGTTCGCGGCGCTGCGGCGCGTCCGGCTGAACTCCGAACGTGGTCGTAAGGCAACCGACCTGGTGACGCTGCTGCTCAAGAAGCGGCTGTTCTCCTCCCCGGCCGCGTTCGCGCACACCGTCGCCGTCTACCGGGAGACGCTCGGTGCGCGCCGGGCCCGACCCGCCGGTGGGCCGCGCGCCGGCCAGGACGCGGACGACGTGCCGGAGTGGCTGGACGACTACTTCGATGACGTCGCCACCCTTGACGACGAGCAGCTCGCCGAGGCCGAGGACGACGCCCTGAACCGGGTCGGCCCGCTGGCACCGGACCCGACCGACGCCGAACTCGCCCTGCTCGACCGGATGCGGAGCTGGGCTGACGCCCAGGAAGCCCAGCCGGACGCGAAGGCCCGCGTCCTGCTCGAGTACCTGAACGCGGTCTGCCGCCCGGACGGGACGCACTGGACGGACGAACGGGTCGTCGTGTTCACCGAATACCGTGACACGCAACTGTGGCTCGCCGGCCTGCTGCGCCAGGACGGACTCGCCGGCAACGAGAACGGCCGGCTTCGGCTCGGTCTGCTGCACGGCGGGCTGCCCGCCGACGAACGTGAGCAGCTGCGGCTGGCGTTCCAGGCCCATCCCAGCGAACACCCGGTGCGGATTCTGCTTGCCACCGACGCCGCCAGCGAAGGTATCGACCTGCAGAACCACTGCCACCGGCTGGTGAACTACGACATTCCGTTCAACCCGAACAAGCTCGAACAGCGCATCGGCCGGATCGACCGTTACGGGCAGCGTCACCGGCCGGAGATCCGGCATTTCGTCGGTTCCGGCTGGACGGGCGCGGTCGATTCCTATGAGGCCGATCTGGAGTTCCTGTCCCGGGTGGTGAAGAAGGTCGTGCGGATGGAGGCCGACCTCGGTTCGGTCAACGCGGTGCTCTCCGACCGGGTCCAGCGCCGGATGCTCGGCGAGCGCCTGGTCGACCCGTCCGAGCTCGACCTGCCCGCCCCGGTGGGCGCTGCCGGTGGAGGTGGGGGTGGTGCGGTCATGGCGACCGTGCCGGTCGCGGAGAACGTCCGTGACCAGGTGCGCCGGCTGCGCGCCACGCTGGACGAGACAGTTCACGATCTTGGGCTGACCCCGCGGGCGGTGCACCGGGTGGTGTCCACCGCGCTGGACCTCGCCCGCCAGCAGCCCCTCACCTCACACGTCGACGAGCGCGCCGACCTGCACGAGAGCCGCCACCCGGCCCAACTCGGCCACCCGGGCCAGCCGGGCCACCCTGGAAAGCCTGGAAAGCCGGGCGAGCTGCTGCCGGGCGCGTGGGACGGTCCTGCGGACGAGGGGCTGTTCGACGTCCCGACGCTGACCGGGTCGTGGGCGCGGGCGTCCGCCGGGCTCACCGAGAAACTGCACCGGGACGACACCCCGCCCCGCCAGCGGCCCGTCACCTTCGACCCGGAGCTGGCCCGCGGCCGCGACGACGTGGTGCTCGCGCATCTGGGCCACCGGCTGGTGGAGATGTCCACCCGGCTGCTGCGCGGCGCGGTCTCCAACGCCGATGTCGGTCTGCACCGGGTGACGGTCGTGCGCAGCGAGGATCCGCGCTGCGAGGAGGTGCTCGTCGGCGCGTTCGCCCGGTTCGTCCTGGTCGGCGCTGACGGGCTGCGCCTGCACGAGGAGGTGCTGCAGGCCGGCGGCTGGCTGCCGGCCACCGGACGGTTCCGCCGGTTGGAGAACCTCACCGTGCTCGGTGAGATCGTCGGTGACGCGCTGGGTGCGGGCCGGGCCGTCCCGGCGGAGACCGCGGACCGTCTCGCCGAACGTTGGCCGGCGGCACGCGAAGGGGTGCTGTCCGCCCTGAACTGGCGGACCAGGACCCGCCGCGAGTCACTCGCTCGCATCCTGACGCAGCGCCAGTCCGCCGAGCAGGCCCGGATCGTCGGCATCCTCGACCAGTTCGCCGCCGGCCTGCGCGCCGCCCTCGCCGACCCCGACAACGACGAGGACGCCCTGTTCAGCGTCGCCGAGATCGCCCACAGCCGCGACGAGCTCGCCCAGTTCCGCCGGGACCGCTCGTCCTGGGAGGAACGCCTGACCCGGCTCGAACGGGAGAAGCAACGGGAGCTTGACGTGATCGCCAGCCGCTACCGTGACCCGCAGCAGCACCAGTTCCCGGTCGCGGTCGTCCTGGTCGTGCCCACCGGGGAGGCCGCACGATGACCCCGGCACCCACCTCGGGCGGAGCCCGTCGGCGCCCGCCTGTCCCGGACGGGGTGGCCCAGCACCGCGACTGGCTGAGCCTCATCGACATCACCGGCCCGTTCCTGAGCCTGCCGGTGCTGCGCCGGATCTGGCCGACCCTCGACCCGCTGGACAAGCCGGCCCGCGAACGCCTGCGCCGCGCCCACACCACCTGGTTGGACGACCCCGCCGCCGGCCAGCACACCTGGATTCGCCACGTCCTGACCGATCTTCTCGGCTGGGGCGACGCGCTGCTCTGGCCGTCCGATCCCGGTGCCGCCGACACGCTGGCACCGCTGGCGGTCGACGTCGACCAGCACGACACCCGGATCGTCGCCTCCTTCGCCCTCGTCGACCCCACAATCCCCCTGATCCACGAAGCCTCGGACGGCCCGACCACACTGGACGGTCCGACCACACTGGACGGCCCGACCACACTGGACGGCCCGATCACATCGGACGGCCCGACCATGTCGGGTGGTGCCCTGGCCGGGGCGTCCCGACCGACCCGGCCAGGGCGGGTGAAGCCGGAGTCGGTGCGGCTGCTGGGGCTGGTCGTGGCGCCGGGGCAGTCGCCGACGGGGCGGATCACCGGCGAGGCGTGGTCGGCCACGCCGGTGGACCGCGCGGCGCTGGCCTGCCGTCAGCACGGGGTGGAACTGGCGCTGGTCACCAGCGGCCGGCAGTGGGCGCTGGTCTGGGCGCCGCGCGGCGGGGTGACGTCCACCGCGGTGTTCGACGCGATCTCCTGGCCGGAGGCCGCGGAACGGGACGTGGTGCGCGCTTTCGTCTCGCTGCTGTGCCGGCGACGGTTCTTCGGCGTCCCGGACGACGAGACGCTGGTGTCGCTGCTCAAGGCGAGCCTCGGCAGCCAGGAGGAGATCACCGAGGCGCTCGGCGTGCAGGTCCGCCAGGCCGTCGAGCTGCTGGTGGCCGCGTTCGGCCGCTGGCATGTCGCCGACCGGGCCCGCGGCGGCCCCGGACTCCCGATGGCGGTCGCGGCTGGCGAACCCGGCCTGAGCGCCCACGATGTCTACCGCGGCGCGGTCGCGGTGATGATGCGGATCGTCTTCCTGCTCTACGCCGAGGAACGCGGCCTGCTGCCCGCCGACAACGAGCTCTACGCCGGCACCTATTCGGTGGGACGCCTGTGCGCCGACCTCGAAGGCCAGATCTCCGACGGCGCCACCGAGGACGACCTGGAACAGTCCAGTGCCGCCTGGCACCGGCTGCGGGCGCTGTTCACCGCCGTCCACACCGGCGTCGACCACCCGCGCCTGCGCATGCACGCCCACGGTGGTTCGCTGTTCGACCCCGACACGCACCCCTGGCTGCCACTCGGTGTCGACGACCGCACGGTGCTGCACATGCTGCGGGCCGTCCAGCACGTCCAGGTCGGCTCGGGCCGCTCCCGCGAACGGCGGACGCTGAGCTTCCGCTCCCTTGACGTCGAGCAGATCGGCTACGTCTACGAGGGCCTGCTGTCCTACGACGCGCGCTGCGCCGACGTCGACGAGATCATCGTCGGTCTGGTCGGCAAGGAGGGCCTCGAGGCCGAGACGACCCTCGCCGACCTCGAGGGGCTCGCCTTCCAACACCGTGGACGCCCCCTGCTCGCCGCCGCCATCACGGAGAAATGGGCGTCCAGCGGCATCGGCTCGGTGAGATCCGTCGAGAAGCGGCTCATCCCACTGGACGCCACCGAGCGGGAGGAGGCCCGCAAGGCCCTGCTCGCCGTCACCCGCGGCGACTACCCCACGGCCGAACGGCTGCTGCCGTACTACGGCCTGCTCCGCCGGGACCTGCGCGACCAGCCGGTCGTCGTCCTTGAGGGCGGCCTGTACGTCACCGAATCACCGCTGCGCCGCAACACCGGTACCCATTACACCCCGCGTTTCCTCGCCGAAGAGGTCGCCAACAACGCCCTCGAACCGCTCGTCTACGCCCCCGGCCCGCTCCAGACCGCCGACACCAGGGCCTGGCAGCTGCGTTCCAGCACCGAGATCCTGGCGCTGAAGGTCGCCGACATCGCGATGGGCTCGGCCGCCTTCCTCGTCGCCGCCGCCCGCTACCTCGGCGCCCGCCTCGTCGAAGCGTGGACGCTCGAAGGCGACTCCCGAGCCCTCGGCCGATTCACCGAGGCCGAAACCGACGGCATCACGCAGGCCGGCCGCCTTCCCACCGGCCTGACCGGCCGTTCCCCGCTTGACCTGGCATCGCTACGCCCGGCCGACACCGCCGCGGCCGATGCCGAGGAGGACGGCGCCATCATCGAGGCCCGCCGCCAGATCATCGAACACTGCCTGTACGGCGCGGACATCAACGAGATGGCCGTCGAGATGGCCAAACTGTCGCTGTGGCTGGTCTCCATGGACCCCCACCGCCCCTTCACCTTCCTCGACGACAAACTCGTCGCCGGCGACTCCCTGCTCGGCATCACCTCGGTGGACCAGCTCGAACACATGCACCTCGACCCGGCCCGAGGCAGCGAGATCCACAAGGATCTCTTCAAGTGGACGGCCGGCATCCGCGAACTCGTCCACTCCGTCGCCGACGAACGCCGCGCCCTCGTCGCACGGGACGGCTCCACCCTCGACGGCCTGGACGAGAAGGCCCAACTGCTCACCGACGCCCAGAACCGCACCGCCCAGCTCCGCCACCACGCCGACGCCCTGGTCGGCGCCATCCTCGCCCACGCCGGCCGCGGCGACCGAGGCCAGAACAACGCCTCGGTCGCCGCCGCCAAACTGGTAGCCGACCTCACCGCCGGCACCACGACCGTGGACGACGCCATCAGGCAGATCAAGCGCTGGTTGGCCGCGGACCACGTCCCCGGCAGCTTCACCCGCGTCCCCATCCACTGGCCCCTCGTCTTCCCCGAGGTCTTCGAACGGGGCGGCTTCGACGCCATCATCGGCAACCCCCCGTTCCTGGGCGGCCAGAAGCTCACCGGCGCGATGGGCGTGGCCTACCGCGAATACCTGGTCGAGGACATCGGCGCCTCAGCCCGCGGCAGCGCCGACCTGATCGCCTACTTCACCCTCCGCACACACGAACTGCTCAACCCAGGCGGCCAGACCGGCCTGATCGCCACCAACACCATCGCCCAAGGCGACACCCGTGAGGTCGGCCTCGACCAGATCGTCCGCCGAGGTCACATCATCCGCCGTTCCGTAAAGACTCGACCCTGGCCCTCCAAGTCTGCGACCCTGGAGTTCAGCGCTATCTGGACTACAACCCAGATCGGCGAGAACGCTATCCGCTTGTCTGACGATATCTCTGTTTCGGCAATCTCCCCGTCCCTAGTTCCGGAGTCTCGATTTTCGGGAAATCCGAATCGACTTGCGGAAAGCGAGGGAATTTCCTTTATTGGAAGCTATGTTCTGGGCCTTGGGTTCACGATGGATCCAGGATTCGCGCAGAATCTGATCGCGAAGGATCCTCGAAACGCCGAGGTTCTGTTCCCATATGTCAACGGCCAGGATCTGAACTCCCGTCCAGATTTCTCTGGAAGTCGATGGGTAATCAATTTTCGTGATTGGTCGGAGGATCGGGCGAAAAAATATCGAGACTGCTATGACCAGGTCTATCGACTGGTGAAGCCCGAGCGCGAGGTGAATAGGTACAGCAAAAATGCGCGCGAGAAATGGTGGAAATTCGAAAGATCCAGGCCAGAGCTCTATGCTGAGATTGAAAATCTCGAAAGAGTTGTAGTCATTACGCTCGTGAGTAGTACGGTAATGCCAGTGATGGTTCCAACTGGGCAGGTTTTCGCGCACAAGATCGCGATTTTCTCGATCGACGACACGGCATTTCTGTCTCTTGTCTCTTCCTCGTTGCACTATTGGTGGGCGATGAGTCGGAGTTCGACTATGAAATCGGATTTGAATTACTCGCCATCCGATGTGTTTGAAACTCTTCCCCTGCCCGCTCTCGACGGTACGATGCGAAAAATTGGCCAGCGGTTGGATGAAATTCGGCGCGATGTAATGTTGACTCGAAGTCTGGGGTTGACGAAGTTGTATAACCTTGTCTTCGATGGAAATTGCAAAGATCGGGATATAGTTGAGCTGAGAGAAATTCACCGACTCATCGATGAATCAACCTTCCGTGCCTACGGTTGGGATGACATGGTCGAGCGCGGTCTCGATCATGGATTTCATCCGGCGGGGAAGTACACGCGGTACACGATCGGGCCGTGGGCACAGCGGGAGGTGCTGGATCGGCTGCTGGAGCTGAACCATGCTCGGTACGCTGAGGAGGTCGCCGCCGGTCTCCATGAGAAGGGCGCGAAGAAGAAGGGTGCCCGTGCCAATCCGGTGCCGACCGAGGAATCCGGTGCAACACTGTTCGACCTGTAATCTTCGTCGCATGGCCTGAAACGTCACACCAGGCGATCGGTCGTGTAGGATATTTCTGTAGCCGGGTGCCGGTGCTCATCTGGCCGCATCGAGTGCATCTGTTGATCGTTTTGTTGCCGAGTGGCTGGGACGCCGCTTGGTGCGCGCTGGTTCTGGGGGGATCCATGCGTCACGCACTGCCGTTGTACTCGCCCATGGCTGTGGCCGGCGGGTTCCGGTAGAAGACCGATCGTCGAGCTCCTTTGATAAGGGGCCGAACACCGCCAGGTAGCGGATCTGACCTGGCGGAAATCACGTCTCCCCGCTCCTGGTTCACCCGGAGTTCGGGCAGGCTTTCTCGATGCTGCCGTGAGGTGATTCCGGCAGCTGTCTCACACGGGGGTTTCACATGCGCAAGGCACGTCTGTTTGTTCTCGTCGGTGTCCTGGTTGGCATGGTGGGGTTGACGGGCTGTCTGGAGGACACGTCCGTCACCGCGACGGGGGCGACCGCCGCACCGGGGCAGAGTGGCGGGTCCGGCGGTTCCGGATCGGGCGGCGCCGCGAAGGCCCAGTACGGGCAGGTGCTGGAGATCCGTAAGGACGGTGCGGTCGCGGCGACCGTGAGCGTGGCCGCGCCGCAGGCGGTGTCGTCGTTCTTCGGCGGGTTCACCAAGCCGACCAGCGGTCCGGCGTTCGCGACCTTCCTGGTGTCGTTCACCGCGCAGAAGCAGGGTTTCACCGTCAACGCGTTCGACTTCTACGTCCGGACCCCCGACGGTGCGCGGGCCCAGCCGGCGATCGGTTGTGAGCCGCAGTTCAGCGCGGCGACGTTGAGCGCGGGGGAGAAGTACCAGGGGTGCCTGACCTTCGACGCCCCGCATGGCTCCCTGGTCTACGCGTCCAACCTGTTCACCTCCACCAGCCTGGCCGAGTGGCCGTCCTACTGAGCACCGAGGAGTACTGCATGCTGGGCGCCATGCGGGTGGTGCGGCCCGGCGAGGACGGCTACGAAAAGATCGACGCTTGGCTGAAAGCTCGGCGCCGCTAGCGCCGCCACAGCCAGCCGGGCGGGTTATGGCCAGCACGAGCCGTGGCCCGCCCGACCTCGTTCCGCCGGACGCAGCGGATCTGCTGCTGACCTGCGAAGCTGCCTACCCGTAGGCTCGCTGTCCACCGTCCTGCCGCTGATCCTGCTCCGCGCCGGCAACCACTTTTGCACTTTATGTGGCTAGTGCGCTACACATCGCGCATATTGTGGCGATACTGGTGCGGTGGGTGCCGATGCCGCGTGACCGCCTGCCGTCAGGCGCCGATGTCTCCGGGCGCTCCTCGGACGGCGCGTCCGACCTGTCCGAGCAGATCACCGGAGCCGAAGCGAAGGCACAACTCCTGGACCGGGCAGTGGCCCGCGGGGCAGGCAACCCCGACCCCGAGGAAACGTCCGGCTCGGACCACTCCGCGGATTCCGACCGCCCCGGCGCGTCCGTGCCCAAGCCCGACCAGGCGGGAGTCTCCACCGACCGCGCCGGCTCTCCCGCGGACCGCGCCGGCGCGGTTCTTCGCGGCCCGGAGACAAAGGCGCAGGCGCTGGACCGGCTGGTACTCGGCCCCCGCGCCGCCGAGCCCACCCCACGCACCGCGAATCCCGTTCCCCACGAGGCCAAAACGGTCTCCGCCGATGACCTTCGCCGCCTTGCACCCGCCCCTGCGCGGGAGGTCTCCTCTGCCGAGCGAAGCGCGTCCCTGCTCGACCAGGCCGTCGCCCGCCTCCGCCAAGCCGATCAGCGTTCGTCCGCGGCGCCCGGACCAGCACCGCAGGAGCGCTCATCCACCCCCGCGGCAGACCAGAGCCCCGTCCGCGAGCCCTCCACCGGTAAGGACCGCCCGACACCTACCGACCAGCGCCCCCCGATTCCAGAGAAGGTCTTCACTCACATCCTTGACGGGGAATGGAACAAAAAGGGGAGGCCAACCGGATTTCACAGCGCCCCTGACGGGGTTGCACCACCTGACCGGCGCCTGACTCGGATCGGGGACCCCAGCCCGGAAGGGGTCTACCGAGCCAAGGTTGATTTTCTCGAGCCAGGTTCGGGAGAATGGCGTGAGAAGAAGGTTCCAAAGCATACAATGTTTCCTGACTCCTGGAGTAGGGAGAAGGTTCGCGAGGCGGTGCAGAAATCATACGAAGATGTGTATGATTCCACGCTGGCCCCTATGCTCAAGCGAGGCGAAAATCTTGTGGGCGAGCAGTGGCGCGGCTCGTACGAGGGTGTGCATATCAAATTTTTTGTAGGGCAGGACGGCGCGGTTCGGACTGCGTTTCCGGACATGGACGAAGGGTAGGCGAAAATGGTGGTGGAATGGAAATTTGTCGATGGTGTTCGCGATCGACTCGACACCGACCCTGCGGATGTGTTTTCCGAGAACAGGATGACTGCCGTACGCGACTGGCTGATGGGAGATATCCAGCGTAATCGAGAATCGCTGAAAGAGTTTCGCGAGAGCTGGCGGGAGGTTCTCCAGGGGAAGTACGAAGGAACCTCTGGAAATGTCACCGATCAGACTCTGGCTGGGGATGAGGTTGTTTTCGACTCGCTGATCGAGAGGTGGGACGAGTTCTCGATGCCAGTCGCTGAGATGTTCGCGATCCTTGACAAGTTCGAAGAATACCTCGATGAGCGGGCGACTCGCCGCCAGGTCGCCAGTACCGACTGAGTGTTCGGCCTGCTGCCGTGAACGACGGGGCCGGGTGCGCAGGGTCGGGCGGTCGGCCGTTTGCGTGCCATCTCGGCGGTCGGCGCTACAGGAAAACAATAGTTGAACGATCTGCAGACATGTTGCGGTTCGGGTGGTCGGGGTGGGTTGATTTCGGGCTGGCGCGGTACCAGACTCCTTCGGTCAAGTCGGCTTTTCGCCGGCACCGGGGAAGGCTCGATGGATTCTGGGGGTATCGAGCGTGCGTCTCGTTCATGCGGCCGACGTCCATCTGGACAGTCCTCTTCGCGGGCTGAGCCGGCTTGAGGACCCCGCGCTGGCGGATCGGCTGCGGCTGGCCACCCGGCGCGCGTTGGAGAACCTCGTGGAGCTCGCGGTGCGTTCCGAGGCCGACGCGCTGCTGCTCGCCGGCGACATCTACGACGGCGACTGGCAGGATTACGGGACGGGCCGCTTCTTCGTCGAGCAGATGCGGCGGCTGCACGACGAGCGGATCCCGGTGTTCCTGGTCCGGGGCAACCACGACGCGCAGAGCGAGATCACCCGGGCGTTGAGCCTGCCGCCGAACGTCACGGTCTTCGACGCGGACAACGCCGGTACCGCCCACGTCGAGGAGATCGGTCTGGCGGTGCACGGCCAGAGCTACGCGACCCGGGATGTGTACGCGAACCTGGCCCGTTCCTATCCCGACGCGATCAGCGGTCTGGTCAACGTGGGGGTGTTGCACACCGCGGTCGGGGGAGCCGAGGGGCACGCCGTCTACGCGCCGTGCACGGTGGAGGATCTGACCCGCACCGGCTACGACTACTTCGCCCTGGGGCACGTCCACACCCATCAGGTTCTCGGCGAAGGGGTGGCCGCGTTCAGCGGGAACCTTCAGGGGCGGATGCCGCGGGAGAGCGGGCCCAAGGGGGCGCTCGTCGTCGAGATCGAACCGGGGCGGCGGCCGGTGACCCGGTTCGAGCCCTGCGATGACATCCGCTGGGCGTCGCTGACGATCGACGTCTCGTCCTGCCGCACGCTGGATGACGTCCTGGAAAACGTCGACGAGCGGTTGCGGGCGACCCGCGCGGACGCGGGGGAACGGCCGGTGGCCGCCCGGCTGGTACTCGTCGGGCGTTCCGCGGTGGCCGGGGCGTTGACGGACGAGGAACGGCTGCGAAACGAGCTGCACGGCGCCGCGGCCGCGCTGGCGGTGGCATTCGAGAAGATCCGGGTGCGGGTCGAGAGCCCACATGCTCCGAGCACGGTCGATGCCGATCTGGTGGCCGCGATCCGCGCCGCCGGGGCGGATCTGGCCGCTGACGGCGACCGGCTGGCAGCGTTCGCCGAGCCGCTGGACCGCGAGTTCGGTCGTCTCCTGCGGAACGCGGAGCTGCTGAACCTGCGCGACACCGCGGTGCTTGCCGAGCTCGCCGAGCGTGCCGGCACCGGGCTGCTCGCCCGCCTCACCGGCGACATGGAGATCTGAGATGTTGATTCGTTCGTTCGGGTTGGAGCGGTACGGCGCCTTCGAGGACCGTGAGGTCACCTTCGGCCCCGGGCTGACCGTGGTGATCGGCGACAACGAGACCGGGAAGTCCACCACGCTGAGCGGCCTCGCGGATCTGCTGTGGGGATTTCGCCGCGGCCACCGGGATTACAGTTTCTCCACCGGCCGGCTGAGTCTCACCGCCGATCTCGAACTCCCCGACGGGCGGCAGGTCCGCGTCCGCCGGCGCGGCACCGGTCTGCAGACCATCCCGGACGGCAGTCCGTTCGACCCGATCTGGGGGCCGCCGGAGCCGGACGCCCGCGACCAGTGGCGGCGGGCCTTCGGCCTGTCCCAACGGGAACTGCGCGAGGGCGGCAGTCGGGTCTTCGAAGGCAGCGGCGATCTGGCCGAACTGGTCTTCGCGGCCCGCAGCGGCCGGGCGGTACACCAACTGGTGCGGACGTTGCAGGCCGAAAGCGAAGCGCTGTACAAGACGCATCGCGGCAACAAACGCAGCCCGATCCGGCTGGCCTGGGCCGAGTCCGACCGGCTGCAGGGCGAAGCGAAGGCCGCGATGAGCTCAGGGCAGGCCGTCCAGGAAGCCGAACAGGAGCGGGCGCGCCGGCAGCTGGCCGCGCGGACCGCGCAGACCCGGCTGGCGGCGGCGACCAGGGCCCACACCGAAGCCGAGCAGCGCCGCCGGGCCCTGCCCGAGGTCCAGGCGATGCTCGAGGCGCGGGCGGCACGTGACCAGCTGCTCGCCACCGGGATGGTGCTCACACCCGAGCAGGTCACAGCGCTGAGCGACGCGGACGAGACGTCGGGTGTGACCGCGGCTGACGTCCGACGGCTGCTCGCCGCCATCGAGACCGAGCGGGAGAACCTCGCCGCGCTGCCCGTCGACGAGCGACTGCTGGCCGACAACGACGAGATCACCCGGCTACAACGGCTGGTGGAGGCCCGCGTCGGTGACACCGGGCAGGCCGAGCAGGACGACCGCCGCGCCGAGGAACTCACCGCGCGGGCCCGCGCGCTGCTGGCCGAGCTCGTCGGCCCGCAGGACCAGCACCCGGTCGAGGAGCTGCTGAGCGCCCTGCACGTCCCGGTGGACGTCGCCGCCGACCTCGACGCCCTCAGCACCCGGATCGCCGCCCTGCGAGACGAGCTGGCGCGCGCCGACCAGAGCGTCCAGACGGCCGAGGAACGGGAACGCGCCGCCGCCCCGACCCTCGCCGCCACCCGCGACCCGCTGCTCGTCGTGCTGCTGCGCGAAGTGGTCACCGCGATCGACCAGGAGGGATCGGCCACCCGGGCGCAGCGAACCGCGGCCGACCAGGCCGCCGGGGCCTACACCGATCGCCGGGACGCCCTGCGCCGCGCCGGCGCCCAGCTTCCCGAGGCCGAGCCGTCCACACTGCCCGGACGGGACGCCCTGCGCACCGCCCGCGAGCAGCGCGTCAAGGCCGACGCGGAGGTGGCCAGGTGCGATGGCGAGCACGCCAGCGCCGAGCAGGCCGTGGACACGGCCCGCACCCAGCTCACCGCCGCGACCCGCAAGCGGCTACCTGACCCGGGCCAGCTCGCCCAGACCCGCGCCCACCGCGCCGACCTGTGGGATCGGCTCGTGAGCGCCGCCGCGGGCGGCCTGACCCCAGAGCGGGCCGCCGAACTCCTGCCCAGCCTCGCCCTCGCGACGAGCCGGGCCGACGAGATCGCCGACGACCTGATCGAACACGCCTCCGCCGCCACGAAACAGGCCCAGAAACAGCGCCTGCTCGAGGAAGCCGAGCAGCACCGGACCGCCACCGCCGCCGCGGCCGCGGCCGCGCACATCGCCGCCGAGCAGGCCCACCAGCAGTGGGACGGTTTCTGGCGCGACCTCGGCCTCACCCCACCCACGGTGGACGCCGCCGACGACGCCTACCGCGCACTCGACGAGGCCCACCAGGCCCACACCACCCTGCTCGCCGCCGAACGCCGCATCACCGCCCTGACCGGGCAGGCCGAAGCCCAACGCGCCACCCTGACCGAAGCCCTCGCCCGGCTGGGCCATCCCTACCCCGACGCCGACCTCGACACCGCCCTGGCCTCCGCCGGGCACCTGCTCGCCGAGGACGACGGCGCCCGCGAAGTCCGAGCCAGCGCCGCCACCCACGCGGCCGCCACCGCGCACGCCCGCACCGCCCGCACCCGCGCCGAAAGCGACCTGGCCGAAGCACTGCGCGCATGGGCCGACACCCAGCAGCGATGGGCCACCACCCGACCCGCCACCGCCACCGGCCCCGCCACCTGGCCGCCGTCCGTCATGACCGCCGATGGCTGGACGGCCTGGCACACCGGGCTCACACAGGCCCAGGCGGCCCATCACAGCGCCACCGAGGCTCGCGACCGGGCGGCGGCGGCCCGCGGCCGGATCGAGACCTTCGCCCAGGACATCACCGTCCTCGCCGAACGACACGGCGAAAACACCGCCGACACACCCACCGACACCCTGGACCGCCTCGCGACACGGCTGGGCACGGCCAGCAGGAACCTGGCCGCCGCCGAGACCGTGCGCCGCGTCATCGGCGATCTGAGCACCGAACTCGCCGACGCCCACACCCGCCATGGCCTGGCGATCACCGCCGCGGCGAAGCATCGCGCCGAGGCCGGTCTCCCCGACGACGAGCCGCTGCCGCCCGTCCTCGAACGCAGTCACGCCGCCCACACCTGGCAGGACAGGGAAGCGGCCAGCGCGGCGCGCATCCGGGCGACCGCCCCCGACCACCACCTCGAAGATCTCGTCGACCACCTCGCGACCCGCGACGAGGCGACCCTCGACCAGGAACTCGAAGCCGCCCGCGACCATCGCGACGCCTGCGCCGCCGCCCAGACCGAAGCCGACAACGCCTGCGGTGCCAGCGAGGCGATTCTGCGCCAGCTACAGGAGAAACCCAGCGTCAACGTCCTGCTCGCCCAGTCGCGGGAACACCTCGCGCTGGTCGCGGAACGGGCCGAGAGCTACCTCGTCACCACCATGCAGTACCGGTTGCTACGCGATCAGCTCGAAGCCTACGAAAGCCGCCACGCCTCCCCCCTGCTCGACGCCGCCGGACGTGTTCTCGAACGTCTCACCGGCGGATTCTGCGTGGGTCTGCGCGCCATCGAACAGGGAAACCAGCGGTTTCTGCGTGTCGTTCGTGCGGACGAGGTGGAGCGTCAACCCGGTGAACTGTCCGAAGGCACCGCCGACCAGGTCTACCTCGCCCTGCGCCTCGCCGCGATCAGCCAGTTGCAGAACGAACGGATCGCCCGCGGGGAGGTACCGCTACCCGTCGCCCTCGACGACATCCTGATCACCTTCGACGACCGCCGCGCCGCCGCGACCCTGCGGGTCCTCGCGGAACTGGCCCAGAACTGGCAGATCATCGTCTTCACCCACCACGACCATCTCGCCGAGATCATCCGTTCCTTCGAGGATCCGAGTCTCAGCGAATCCGTGCGGATCAGCCGCCTCGCCCCGGTCGTCATGCCCGCGGACCTGCGTGACGCCGACCAGATCAGAGCCTCACTCGTCCAGTGGACCGACGGCTCGACCGACGCTCACCCCACCCCCGACACCCAGCCGCCCCCCGAGCGGCCCACATCCGGACGCCGGACCCCGCCCGCCGCAGCCGACCACGACGCCGGCGAAATACGGGCGTGGGCCCGCGCCCACGGCTACGAGGTCTCCGACCGAGGCCGCATCGCCCAGTCCATCCAGGACGCCTACCACCAGGCCCAGCACGCCTGAAAGCCGGTCACGGCGACCACGGCGGCGCCACACCCCATCCCCAGCGGGGAACCGGAGCACGCCGGATCGGCGTCGCATCGGGCTGCGAATTGGCGACCGCGAGGCGGGTTCCCCACTCGAGATAACTCATGAAGGCCGCGCGAAACTCCGGATCGTCCGGCAGTCCGACGTGGTCGGCGGCATCGACCAGCAGATTGATCCACCGTCGACGCTGCTGTTCCGTGATGGCCTTGCCGAGATGATGGGCAAGCATCTTCTCGTAGCCGCCGCGAAGATCGGTGTAGGCGGCCGGGCCGCCGAAGACCTCACCCACCCACATCGCGACGTGATGCGCGTGGGCCGGGTTCATGCCGGCGAACAGCGGAATGAGAAGCTCGTCCTCGGCGACGGTCTCGTAGAAACGCGTGAACAGCCGCTCGAAGGCATCCTGACCACCGGCCCACTCGTAGAGGGTGGGCGGCCGGGGAGTCCCGGCACCCACGCCCACGACCTCGGTCGGTGCGTAGTGCCGCATCTCCTCGATGCTCTCGATGTACTGGCCCACCTGGGCGATGAACGGCTGGAAAAGTGCGCTTTTCCGGAATCCGTTCAGATGGCTTTCGAGGGATTCCCAGCGTATCCGAAGGATGTAGCTCTCCGGGCTCTCGACTCCCCGGGAAAGTTCGAAGTCCAGGCACTCCGGCGATTCTTCGAGAGATTTTGATGCCTGCTTGTAGGCCTCTTCGAACTCGTCCGCCCGATGTTCTGGGATGCGATATCTGATGTACTCAAGAATCATTCTTCAGAACCTCCCGCGGCAGACGCTATCAGAAGGTTGCGGTACCGTGGGTACGCACTTTCTGGTGCGTACCCACGGTGTGTGGCGGTGTGGTGTGGTGTGGTCGAGCGGCGGTGCGGCGCAGGCCGGAGCACGACGAAACGGAGAGTCGATGGCCGAGCGTGCCTACCACTGCGCGGTGGAGGTGACCCTCGAGGTGATCGGTGGCAGGTGGACGCCGGTGATCCTGGCCCACCTCAAGGAGAACGATCACCTTCGCTTCGCGCAGATCCGGCGCCTGATCCCCGACATCACGGACAAGATGCTGACCCAGCGGCTGCGGGAGCTGGCGCGTGCCGGAATCATCGACCGCACCCTGGTGAGCGCCGCCCCCGCCCACGTCGAGTACAGCCTCACCGAGGCCGGTCGCGGCCTCTCGCCCGTGCTCACCGCCATGTGGGCCTGGGGCGAACAGCGCGCGACGACCATGGGCCTCACGATCACGCCCGTCCAGCCCGAGGTCCACCCCGGCCCACCCCCCACCGACTGACGCCCGTTCCCGTTCCCGGAGTCGTAACAGCGCCCACGACCTGACCAGGGTCACGGTCTGTGACGCATCTTGTAGGGGTCGCGGGTGTGCAGAGTGCACACGGGTCGTCGTGGGGCCGTTCGTGTCCGATATGCCCCCCACGACGACCCGTGTAGGCGGATCTTGTTGGAGGCTGGTTGCGGGGTGTGGTGGAACGGCGCAGGTGTGATGCTCCGGCCGTCGCCGCGGGAGTCGGTGGGGGTCTGGGTGGGAGGGTCCGGGTGTGTCGGTCGGGTGAGATCGTGTAGCGTGTGAACTCGATACACACCCGGCCGGGGTTGGCGTGTGAGGCGCGGGGTCCGGCTGCTTCGGAGGGGGAGATGGCGCCGTGGTGACGCGAGCTGGTCAGGGCGGGCTGTTTCCTTCGAGTGAGAGCGCCGGGCTCACGCTCGCATCGGGGGGTGCGAGCGCGGGCGGCGTAGGTGCCGCCGGCGGGGCTGCTGGGGCTGGGGCTGGGGCTGGTGGGGGCGGCGGTGCGTCCGGGCCGTCGGCGGAGCAGTTGCTTGACCAGGCCCAGCCGTTCGCTCCGGCGACGCCGTATGAGGTGCGGGATGCGTTCGAGGAGCTCGTCCGGCGTGATCTGCTCGGGCCCTGGGAGGGGGAGCACGAGGAGTTTCATCCACGGGCGATGGGTCCGCGGGAGCGCTACCTCGTCGGCATGCTCGGCCCGAAGCCGGCGCCGCGGGGAGCCCGCGAGTCGGCGGCCGTGGAGGCTGTCGCCGATACCGAGACGGCGGTGCAGGGCGATGCGGAGGGCGAGCTGCCCGAGATCCTCACCCCGCAGAACCGCGGGCGGATCTGGGCCTCGTCGATGGGCCTGTCGTTCGCTGTTTCCGCCGGTGCGGATGGGGCGTCGGTCGATGTTGTCGCCGTCACCGCCAGTTGGGGGCGCTACGTCCGCCGCGAGGTCGAGGACGACGAGGGCAGGGCGCACCCGGTCTGGGCCCGTGAGCCGGTCGTCCACGCGAACCGGGAGATCCGCCTGGACGGCTCGCTCGGCGCCGACGCCTTCCGCGTCCCGCTGGACGCGCCTGGTGGTTTCGGCCAGACCGGCGGTTTCAGCGGAGCCGGCGGTTTCGGGGCTGCCAGCGGGTTTGGTGGTGCCAGCGGGTTTGGTGGTAGCGGGCTTGGCGGGGCGAGCGGCTTCAGCGCCGAGTCCGGTGTCTTCCTCGCGGTCGTGCTGCGGGAGCGGGGCGGGCGGCGGATCGTCGAGCTGACCCTGGTCAACAGCCAGCCGGAGCCGCCGTCGCACGCGGACACCGCCTGGCTGTTCCAGCCCCAGCTCACCGTGACCGCCCTCGACGGCGAGCGTGCGATCTTCCTGCCCATCGACGACCCGGAGGAGGGCGACCCCGACGAGGGCGATGCCGACGAGGGCGACCCCGACGAGGGCGATGCCGACGAGGGCGACCCCGACGAGGGCGATGCCGACGAGGGCGATGCCGCTGGTCGGCCTGGCGGCGACCAGCTCGACAGCGATCATGAGGATCTGCATCTGCGGCTGCTCTACCGGGAGCAGCGCCGTTACGCGAACGGTCGCAACGTGGCCGTGCATCCGTCGGTGCGCGACGGGCAGCGGCGCGCCTACCGGCTCGAGACGACCTGGCTGCCGGCCTACGACGTCCCGTCCACCACCGCGCCGGCCGGCGCGGGCAGCCCGTTGGCGGATCTTGAGCTGTCCATGGACGCGCTCGCTGTCGCCGACGCGCGGGAACTCGGCACGGGGCTGGCACCACTCGTCGAGCAGTACGTCACCTGGCTCGACGAGCGGGACGCGCAGGTGCCGAGCCTGCCGCCGCGGCTGCAGCCGGCCGCGCGCACGGCGCTCGGTCAGGCACGGGTCGCCGCCGCACGCATCCGCGCCGGGATCGGGCTGCTCACCGACACCAGCCAGCCCGGCCACGCCGAAACGCTCGCCGCGTTCCGGTTCGCCAACGCCGCGATGGCCGCCCAGCGCCGGCACACCGCCATCGCCCGGCTACGGGACGAGCGGGGTCTGAGCTACGCCGAGGCGGCGCTGACGGTCCGGGAAAGGGGTGCGGCAGCGGCCAGTTGGCGGCCGTTCCAGCTTGGGTTCGTGCTGGTCAACCTGCCGTCGCTGGTCGACCCGACACACCCGGAGCGGGCCGCCGACGCAGGCGCCGTCGTCGACCTGCTGTTCTTCCCGACCGGCGGTGGCAAGACCGAGGCCTACCTGGGCCTGACCGCCTTCACCTTCGCGATCCGTCGGCTGCGGGGCGTCGTCGGGACCGGCCCGGACGCGCGGGACGGCGCGGCCGGGGTCGCCGTGCTCATGCGCTACACGCTGCGACTGCTCACCGCCCAGCAGTTCCAGCGGGCCGCGGCCCTCGTCTGCGCCGCCGAGGTGCTGCGCCGGGCTGACCCGGCCACCTGGGGGCAGGAGCCGTTCCGGATCGGACTGTGGGTCGGTGGGGGTGTCTCCCCGAACCGGTTCGAGGAGGCCCGCGACCAGATCAGCCAGGCGCGGGAAGCCGGCAACGGCAAGCGGGCGAACGTCCTGCAGACGTTGAGCTGCCCGTGGTGCGGCACGGCACTGGCCGCCCACACCGACGCCCACGTCGACGAGGATCGCCGTCGGGTTCTGCTCTACTGCCCCAACGGCGAGGGCGGCGACGCCTGCCCCTTCTCCCAGCGGCTCGCCCGCGGCGAGGGGCTGCCCGTGCTCACCGTCGACGAGGAGATCTACCGGTACGCGCCGAGCCTGGTCATCGCCACCGTCGACAAGCTCGCCCAACTGCCCTGGCGCGGTGAGGCCGGCATCCTGTTCGGCCGGGTCCACCAGCACTGCTCCCGGCATGGCTACCGGCACGACGACCTCGACGCCCGCACCGGCTGCGGCAGCCGCCACCGCGCCCGCGGCGGCCTGCCCGCCGTCACCAGCACCCCGGTGCGCCGGTTGCGGCCACCCGATCTGATCATCCAGGACGAGCTGCATCTCATCTCCGGTGCGCTCGGCACCACCGTCGGCCTGTTCGAGGCCGCCGTCGACGAACTGTGCACCTGGCCGGTGGCCTCGCGACTGGTCGGGCCGAAGATCGTGGCGTCCACGGCGACCACCAGGCGGGCGCGTGACCAGGTACTCGGCGTGTTCGGTCGGCAGCTCGCGGTCTTCCCACCGCAGGTCATCGATGTCGGTGACACGTTCTTCTCCCGGCAGGTTCCCGTCACCCCGGCCACGCCTGGGCGGCGCTACCTCGGTGTCTGCGCCCACGGGACGCGGATGAAGTCGGCGGAGATCCGTCTCGCCGAGATCCTGCTGATCGCCGGGCAGACCCTGTTCGATCGCCACGGCGACGCCGCCGAGGCCTACCAGACCCTGGTCGGCTACTTCAACGCCACCCGCGAGCTCGCCGGTATGCGTCGCTACCTCGACGACGACGTGACCACCCGGGTGCGCACCCACGGAACCCGCAAGGGGCTGTCCAACCGGATCGTCCCCGCCTCCGGCATGCTCACCATCTCCGAGCTCACCTCCCGGGTGTCCTCCGCGGACATCAGCGACGTGCTGAAGCGCCTCGAGATCGCCTTCGACCCCGACCTCGACACGTCCACCCGTCGGCGTGCGATCGCCGATCACTGGCGCGAGCTGCTGGGTGCCCGCGACGGCCGATCCCGCCCAGGCCGCGGCAGGGAACTTCCCGACGGGCATCCCGTGGCCGAACGCGCCAGGGCCCGCGGCCGGGCCGACCGCGTGCCCGTGGACGTGGTGCTCGCGACCTCGATGCTGCAGGTCGGCGTGGACGTCTCCCGGTTCGGGCTGATGGCCGTCATCGGGCAACCGAAGAACACCGCCGAGTACATCCAGGCGTCGTCGCGGGTCGGCCGTGACGAGAAGCGGCCGGGGCTCGTCGTCACCCTGTACAACTGGGCGCGGCCCCGCGACCTCGCCCACTACGAGGACTTCGAGCCCTACCACGCCAGCTTCTACCGGCAGGTCGAAGCGCTGTCGGTCACCCCGTACACCCGCCGCTCACTCGACCGCACCGCCACCGGCATGTTCGTCGCCGCGGTACGCCACCTCGAGGACGCGAACAGCCGCAACCACGACGCCCACGACGTCGACCTCACCGGCCCCGCCGTCACCGCGCTGATCGGCCGGCTGCTGGCCCGCGCCGAAGCCGTCGCCGGACCACGGGGAGCCGAGTACCTGGGCGCGAAACTGGCCGAGTTCATCGACTGCTGGGAACTGCGGCGCACCGGTGACACCCGGCTCGGCTACCAGCCCGGCACCGGCGCGAGCAAGCTCAGGAAGCTCCTCGAACCGGCCGGGCACGGCCGCTGGGGACGGCGCACCGTCGCCCAGTCGATGCGTGAGACCGAACATGACATCGGCCTGCTCGTCCCCGCCTCCGACCAGATCTACGAGGCTGGCTACAACGAACCCGACTGGACGTTCGGCCCACCCCCCGACGACACAGCCGACTCCGCTGGCACAGCAGACCCGACTGACTCCGCTGACTCCGCTGACTCCGAGGACTCCGTTGACTCCGAGGACGCGCCGGTCGGGGACGAACTGGGCGAGACGCAGCTGGACGCGCCGCGTGCCCGCCACGGGAGGGGAGCCTGATGGCCGCCGCGTTCCACCAGCGGGTCGGCACGGTACGGCCGAGCCATCTGATGTTCACCAGCGGCGTCGGCGCGCTCGTCGACCTGCCGAGTTTCGCCACCCTGGTCCGCGGGCTCGACGACTGGAACTACCGGGACGCCCAGGACTACCAGATCAGTGAGCCCCGGCTGCTCGCCGCCGTGCGGCGCATCCACGACCGGGGAGTCTGCGAGCTGCGTTCGGCGCCCTGGGCGGACACCGCCCCCGGCGACCACGGCGGGCAGAACGCCCGGATCGGCGTGCCTACCGTCCCGTTCCCGAACTGGCTGCGCTGCACCGCCTGCAACGAGCTGGACGTCATCTCCTCCGGCACGTTCACGTTCGAGAACCCGTGGGCGAGCCGCCCGCAGGACGCCCGCTTCTTCCACGGCGGCTGCGGACGCAGGCGTACCGGCCGCCGTCCGCTCGCCGTGGCCGCGCGGTTCGTACTGGCCTGCACCAACGGGCATCTCGACGACTTCCCGTACCGACTGTTCGTCCACCGGGGCGGGCAGTGCCCGAAGGCGAGCCATCCCCGGCTACGGATGGAGGACCGGGGCGGCAACCTCGGCGCCAACGTGGAGATCCAGTGCGTCGTCTGCTCGGCGCGCCGCAACATCCGCGACGCGATGGGTCGTCGCGGCGCGCAGAACCTGCCCCGCTGCCGAGGCCGGCATCCGCACCTGTCCTCCTTCGCGGACGGTGGCTGCCCGGCCGAATCGCGGGTCATCGTCGTCGGCGCGTCCAACCAGTGGTTCGCCCAGACCCTGTCGGTGCTCTCCGTCCCACGCACCGCCGCCAGTGAGCTCGCCACCCTGGTGGAGCAGCACTGGGCGGCCTTCGAACCGATGCCGGACCAGGGCTTCGTGCCCTACGCGCGGGGCCAGGTCTCAAGCCCCGTGCACACGCACTTCGGCCGCTGGACCGACGCCGAGATCTGGGCCGCCGTCGAACGTCACCGTCAGACACTGGGCCAGGACGCTGGCAACGGTGCTGGTGGCGGCGCCGACACCGCGCCGGAGAGGGGCCACCCGGATCTGCGCACCCCGGAATGGGAGATCTTCGCCGCGGCGGAGCTGCCCGAACCCACCGCCGACTTCACCCTGCGTCGCGAACCGGACGGTGTGCCGCCGCGGCTCACCCCGTTCTACGCGGACGTGGTGCAGGCCGAACGGCTCCGTGAGGTGCGGGCACTGATCGGCTTCACCCGGTTGGACGCGCCCGACCCGGACGACCCCGAACTTGTCGTGCGCGCACCGATCAGCCGCGGCGGTGCCACCTGGGTGCCGGCCAGCGAGGTCCGCGGCGAAGGCATCTTCCTGCGGATTCCCGAGGAGATCGTCGGCCCTTGGGCCGCGCGGGTCGCCGACACCACCGAGATGCGTGAGCACCGCGACGCCTTCGGACGGTTCCGGGCGAACCGGTTCTCCGACCGTCTCACCGGTGACTTCGACCCGATGCACGGCTGGCCCGGCGAACGTTACCTGGCCCTGCACTCGCTGTCCCATCTGCTGATCCGCACCATCGCGCTGGAATGCGGCTACAGCTCCGCGAGCCTGAGCGAACGGATCTACGCCGGCACCGACGACGACCCGCGCGGCGGCATCCTCATCTACACCGCCGTCCCCGACGCCGAAGGCACCCTCGGTGGTCTGGTGTCACTGGCCGAACCGGCCGAACTGCTGCGGCTCACCCGTCGGGCTCTCACCGACGCCCGGCACTGCTCGTCCGACCCGCTGTGCGCCGAACGCCTGCCCTACGCTCCCACCGACGCCCTGCACGGCGCCGCCTGCCACGTCTGCCTGTTCGTCTCCGAGACCACCTGCGAACGGGGCAACCGGTTCCTCGACCGGCGCTTCGTCGTCCCCCTCGCCGACGACCCGGACAGTCGCGCCCTCGCCCTGTTCGGCGACCTGCCTTGACCCACGGATCGGACGCGGGCCCGGGGGCCGGCCAGGGCGGGTTCGTGGCGGCCGTGGCCGCGGCGGTGCGCGAGCTCGGTCCCACCCGGCTCGGCCAGCTCGCCGACCGGATCGACCCCCCCGCCGGCCAGGTGCGGGAAGGGACGGACCCGACCGCGCCATCCGGGTCGTCCGGGCAGGATGCGGCGACGGTGGCGGCGGTCGCCGGGGCATCGGCGCGCCAGGCCGTCCAGGCGGTGCTGGCGGCCCGGCGAGCGGAGCGGATCGCACCCGTGCCGGCGGCCGTCTACCTGCGGGGGGTCGCCGCCGGTTACGGGCAGCGGGCGCAGGAATCCCAGGTCGAGGCTGTCTGGAGCGGGCCGGGCAGCCACACCGTGCCGGTGCGGGCGACCGCGCGGGTGCTCATGGAGCTGGTCACCGAGGCCACCACGGAACTGATGCTGATGACCTACGCGGCTCGGCCCTATCCGCCGCTGCTGACCGCCCTGGACACCGCGATCGCGCGGGGTGTGGCGGTCAGCGTCGTCGTCGAGACGTTGCAGGGCGCCGGCTCCGGACTCGCCGGCAGCGAACCGGCGGCGGCATTCGCGCAGGTTCGTGGCATTGACCTGTGGCACTGGCCCACCGCGCGGCGGCCTCGTCCCGGTGCCCGCATGCATGCCAAGATCGCCGTGGCCGACCGGCGGCTGCTGCTGGTGTCCAGCGCCAACCTGACCCTCACGGGCGTCGAGGACAGCATCGAGGCCGGCCTGCTCGTCCGCGGCGGCATCCCGCCGCGCCGCGCCGCCGAACACGTGCACGCGTTGCGCGCCAGCGGCGAACTGGCCCGGCTGGCCGTCAGCCCAGGTCCGCCCCCGACCTCGACCCGGCAGCGCGAGACCCCACCGTGACCGGGACCGGGCCCGGCGAGGGCGGCAGCACCGGCACCGGCCGTGATGGCAACGGTGCCGCGGGCGCGGGCGCGGGCGCGGGTGGCGCGGGGGTCGTTTCGGCGACGGTGACCGCGTCCGACATCGCCCGGCTGGCCGGTGTGGGACGCGCGGCGGTCAGCAACTGGCGGCGGCGCTTCGACGACTTCCCCCGGCCGGTCGGGGGGACGTCCGGCAGCCCGCTGTTCGCGCTCGACGCGGTCGAAGGCTGGTTCGGCCGACACGACCGCACCTTCGAGGTCGACATCGGCGATCGACTCTGGCAGCAGATCCGGGCGGCAGCCGACGATCCGCACCTCGGCGCGGTCGTCGGGCAGCTCGGTGGATTCCTGCTCTACCACCAGCGGGATCGGCCGGGGGCGCTGCGGCGCCTCGGCCAGCCCGACGATGCCCTGGCAGCCGAGCTCGCGGCGGCGATCGCAGGGGCCGCACCCGAACTGCCCGACCACCCGGGTGCGCCGTGGCCGCCGTCCCTGATCCCGTTGGCCCGGGTCGCCGCCACCGCCGCGGACCGCCAGGGACATCACCCGGTGTTCGAGATGCTGCGCGCCCGCTACCGCGAGGTGTACGCCCGCCAGCTCGCCGAAACACCACCGGCGGTCGCGCGGCTGATGGTCGCCCTCGCCGGACTGCCCGGCCTGCCCGGCCAGTCCGGCCAGGGGCAGGTGGGAACGAACCCGGCGCGGCCGCGGGTGCTCGACCCCGCCTGCGGCACCGGTGGTCTTCTGCGGGCCGCCCAGGACACCGGGGCGCGCCACCTGCTGGGCCAGGACGTCGATGCCACGGCGGCCCGTCTCACCGCCGTCGGGTTGGCGCTGGCCGGGGCGCGGGCCCGGATCGTGGCCGCCGACTCGCTGCTGGCGGACGGCTTCGCCGCCGTGCGGGCCGATGCCGTCCTGTGTGGCCCGCCGTTCGGTCAGCGCGGCTGGGGTCATGACGAACTGGTCGGATCACCCTGGTGGCGCTATGGCGTGCCGCCGCGCGGCGAACCGGAACTGGCCTGGGTGCAGCACTGCCTGGCACACGCCGCCGACGGCGCGCCGGTGCTGCTGCTCATGCCCGCGGCCGCCGCGTCCCGACCCGCCGGGCGGCGGATCAGGGCGAACCTGCTGCGGGCCGGCGTGCTGCGCGCGGTGCTGGCCCTGCCGAGCGAGCTGTTCACCGCCGGTTCCCCGCAGGACCTGTGGCTGCTGCGCGCGACCACCGGCGTTCCCGGCGACGGCGTGCTGCTGCTCGGGGAGACCACCGCCGACCTCGACGCGTTCGCCCGGACCTGGTCGTCCGTCCTGCCCGCACCCGCCGATACCGACACCGCCGTGGCGCCCACCGCGGCTGAGCTGGCGCTGCCAGCGGGTGTGCACCGGGTGGCGGTCACCGACCTGCTCGACGCCGACGCCGACGTCGACGTGAGCCCGCGCCGCCACGGCACCGTCACCTCCCCGGGGAGCGCGTATCCCGCCACCGAGCGGTCCCGCGATCTCACCGCGGTACGCGCGGACCTGCTGGCCGCGACCGCCACCCTCACCGACGCCGCGGCCGCTGTTCGTCCAGCTCCGCCTTCCAACGCGTCCCTGCCCGGATGGTGCACCGTGGGCGAACTGGCCCGACAGGGTGTGCTGGCAGTACTGACGGCGCCCGTTCGGACCAGAACGGACAATGGTGAACTGCCGATGCTCACCGCCGCCGACATGCGCCACGGACGGCCCGCCTCCGGCCGCGGTGAGCACATTCCCGGAATGCTGCGGCTACGCCCCGCCGATGTGGTCTGCCTGGTGGAACCGGACCTGATCGTGGCGCGGGTGATCGAGGAACCGGGTGCGCTGCTCGGGCCGAAAGTCGTCCTGCTGCGCGGCGACACCCGCCGGCTGGACCCGTATTTCCTCGCCGGCTGCCTCCAGGCCGCGGGACATCGCGCGGACGCCACGGCGACGGCCCGTACCTCCGCGCGGCCCGCCGCGGCCACGGCCTCCCTCGTCGGCGGAGACCTCCACCGCGTACGAATCCCCGTCCTGGAACCTGCCGACCAGCGGGAGCTGGGTGCCGACCAGCGTCAGCTCGCCGCGCTCGAGGCGGCCATCCGCACCATCGACAACGTCGGGTCCGAGCTGCTCAGACTGCGCTATCTCAGCTTCACCGACCACCGGTTCCCCCCGGCCGACGGACCGCCCGAGACGCTCTGACGAGCTCCACCCGGACGGCCCCACACAGCGGATGGGCATCCGGGGGATGCGTCCCCTGACGGGAGGTTCGTCCGTGCGAGAATAGTTCGGCGATCTGCGGGGTGGGGGTTGATCCGATGAGTCAACGTCGGCTGATTGACCGGCGGTACGAGCTGGACGCGCTACCGCTGGCCAAAGGCGGAATGGGCGAGGTCTGGACGGGCCGGGATGTGAAACTCGACCGGGAGATCGCGGTCAAGTTCGTCCGCTTTCCCGATGGCCAGACCGATCAGGATCTGGTGCGCCGATTCGTCCGCGAGTCACGGATCACCGCCCGGCTCGTGCATCCCGGGGTCCCGGCCGTCTATGACGCGGGCATGCACGACGGGCGTCCCTATCTGGTCATGCAGCGGGTGCATGGCATCAGCGTCGCGGATCTGGTCGCCGAGGCCGGGGCCCTGCCGATCGGATGGGCGGCCGCGATCGGCGCGCAGGTCGCCTCCGTGCTGACCGTCGCACACCGGGCCTCGCTCGTCCACCGTGATCTCAAGCCGGCGAACCTGATGCTCGAACCGGACGGCACGGTGAAGGTCCTCGACTTCGGCCTCGCCGTCGGGCTCGACCGGGCCGACCTCTCGAAGATCACTCTGACCGGGCAGCATCTGGGTACCCCCGCCTACATGGCGCCCGAACAGGTCCTCGCCGGGCTCAGCACCCCGGCCACCGACCTGTACGCCCTTGGCGCCACGCTGTTCGAGATGCTCACCGGCCGGCGGCTGTTCGGCGGCCCGTCGTCCTACTCGGTGATGCACCGTCAGGTGGAGGAGATACCCACCCGGGTCGCCAGCCTGCGCTCGGGCGTGCCCGCAGAGCTCGACCAGCTTGTCGCCGACCTGCTGCACAAGGCGCCGCGGGATCGTCCCGCGCGGGTGGAGGCGGTGTACGAGGTGCTGGCCCGCATCGCCACGGGTCTCGAACCGCTGCCCGGCGTCATCGACCCCGAGCCGAACAATCCCGTACGGACCTACGCCCGCATCACCGCCCAGGTGCATCCGGACACCGCACCCGCACCCCCGCCGGTGGTGCCGGCCGGTGCTGGTGGGCCGGCTCTCGCCGACGCGCGGACCGACCCAGCCCGGCCTTGCGACGCACCGGGCTCGGCCACCTCGCCACCGGCGTCCGTCCCGTCCATCCCATCCGGTCAGGTTGGTCCGTCCGGCCTGGTTGGTCCGTCCGGCCTGGTTGGTCCGTCCGGTCTGGTGGGGGTGTCGGTGACCGTCGGGCCAGCCGCGACGGCCGGGCCGACGATGCCGGTGGTGCCCGCCGCGCGCGAGGGCGGGAGCGCCGGTGAGGTCGGCCGCGCCGAGCTGCGTCAGGCCCGGGACGAGGCACGCGGGCTCGCCCGTGCCTCCCGCTACAGCCAGGCCGCCGCCGTGCTGGCCGACGCGGTCGACCGGGCCGCGCGGGCCACCTCGGTGGCCGGTGCCGACGTGCTCGCGCTGCGTCTGGAGCTCGCCGACATCCTGTTCGACGGGGGCGACTTTCACCGCGCCGCCCGAGGCTACGCACAGCTCGTCGACGAACTGACCCGCCGCGACGACCGGGACAGCGAGCGGCTGCTGCACGTCCGCCTGCGGGAGGCGACCTGCCGAGCGATGACCGGTGACGTCGAGCGGGCACTGGCGCAGCTGGGTGCCCTGCGGCCGGACCAGGAACGCGAGTTCGGCGTGGACGACCCCCGGGTGCTCGAGCTGCGTCGTCAGATCGGGCTGTTGCAGCTCGGTGCCGGCCAGCGCGTCGCCGCCGGCGAGACGCTGGCCGCGCTGCTCGCCGACATCGTGCGGATCTGGGGGGCGTCGCACCCGATGGCCAGCGCCGTCGGCCAGCTGCTGCCCGGCACCGATCCGCCCTCCGCCGGAGCCTCGACGACTGTCCTGCCCGGCGCCACCGGACGACCCTGACCCGGCACGGCTCGCGTCCGCGTCGGCGTCCTTGACAGGACGATCTCCCACCGGGCATTATCGAATGTATGTTCGATGCCTCCGGATCTCGTGTCGTTCACAGCCGTGCGCCCGGAAGTCGGGCCTCCGCGGCGCGTGCCTTCGGCGTTCGTGATGTGTTCGCGGTCCGGGCACGTCCCCGGGGTGGGTCCGAGGGCCAGGCTGGTTCTGGCGAGCAGGTACCCGCCCAGCGGGCCGCAACCGGCGACGGCCTCGAAGCGGCCCAACCCGCCGCGGGCGTTCTGCCGCCCAGCGTGGCCCGGGTGGCCGGGCGCACGAGGTTGTCCGCGGAGCTGCTGGCCGCCATCCTCGCGGTCGAGGGTCGTTCCCGCGCCACGCTCGATGACATGGAACGGGCCGATGCCCTGGCCGACGCGCTTCTCGCCCGCCGGCGGGAGCGCGCGGGTCGGCGGGGCCCCACGTTGGCCCAGGCGGTCTGAACCGCTTTCGTGAGGCGGTGCACCGGGCGCAGGATGGTGCGCGGGCGGTCATCGGCGGATCGGGAGCGTGGGTTGAGAGTCGGCTTCGTAGGTGTCGGCAGCGTGGGTCGGCCCATGCTGGAGCAGGTGGTTCGGGCTGGGCATGAGGTGTCGTTCCACGCCCGCCGACCCGAGGTGGCCCGGGAGGTGGCCGTCTGCGGGGCCACCAGCGTCGCGTCGCCCGCGGAGCTCGGCGCCGCCCTTGACGTGGCCGTGGTCTGCGTCTTCAGCGACGCGCAGGTCCACGAGGTGTGCGGGGGCGACGATGGTCTGCTCGCCACACTGCCCGCGGGCAGCACCCTGGTCGTTCACACCACCTGCAGCCCCGAGACCCCGACGGAGCTCGCACGGGTGGGCCAGGCCCGCGGGGTCAGCGTGCTCGACGCCGGGTTCAGTGGCGGCCCGGCGGACGCGGCGGCCGGGCGCGTCACCCTGCTGGTCGGCGGGGAGGTGGCCGTCCTCGAGCGGGTCCGCCCGGTGCTCGCCAGTTACGCGTCGCCGATCCTGCACGTCGGCGGGCTTGGCGACGGGCAGCGGGTCAAACTTGTCAACAACGCCCTGTTCGGCGCGAACGTCGCCCTGGTCGCCGAGGCCGAGCGGCTCGCCGAAGAGCTCGGGATCGATCCCGCCCGCGCGCTCGAGGCGATCGGCCACTGCAGCGGCGCCAGCTACGCCCTCGGCACGGTGCGCGCCGCCGGTTCGTCCGCCGGCCTGCACGCCGCCGCGGGCCGGTACATCGCCAAGGACGTGGCCACCGCGAAGGAACTCGCCGCCGCCGCCGGCACCCACCTCGGTCTGCTCGCCACCGCCGCCGACACCCTCGAACCCGCCGCCGACACCCTCGAGTCCGCCGCACCGGGCGGGCCGTCCCCGCTCGAGGCGGGGCTACCGGCCGACACGGTGGGGTTGCTCGCCGGGCTCACCACCACCCGGGCGATCCGCCGCTACCGGGACGAACCGGTGCCGGCCGAGGCGCTGCGAGCGATCCTGTTCGCGGCCACCCGCGCGCCGAGCGGCTCCAACCGGCAGCCGTTCCGGTTCGTCGTGCTGGCCGACGGCCCGAACGCCGACGCCGCCAAACGGCTCGTCGGTGACGCGGCCCGCCGGATCTGGCAGACCAAGCAGCACACCGACGGCTACGACCGGGCCGACGCCGAACCCGCATCGCCCCGGGCCCGGCTGGCGCGGACCATGCGGCACTACGTCGACACCTTCGAACAGGTACCGGTCCTGATCCTGCCCTGTCTGGTCCGCTACCGGGAGCCGACGCTGATGGAAGGCGCCTCGGTGTATCCGGCGTGCCAGAACCTGCTGCTCGCGGCACGCGCGCTGGGCTACGGGGGAGCGCTCACCGGCTTCGGCCTCGCCGTCGATGCCGAGCTACGCGCGCTGCTCGACGTGCCCGAGGGCACCGTCATCGCCGGCGCGATCACCCTCGGCCGGCCCGCCGGGCAGCACGGCCCGGTACGGCGCCGGCCGTTGGCCGAACTCGTCTACGGTGAGACCTGGGGCGAGGCCCCCGCCTGGGCCATCGACCCACCCGGCACCACCTTCACCGCCGCCGGCCCACCGAACGCCACCGAGACCAGATCCGCGCCCGGCCCGGACGCCGGAGCCGGAACAGCCGGGTAGTCGGGTAGCTGGCGTGGCCGGGTGGCGTGGAGATCTCGGTGGCTCGCGCGGTGCGCCGAGCAGGTGGATGCGTGATCCCAGCGTCGAGAGGAGACGACCGTGCAGGAAGTCCGTGGGGTGATCGCCCGGGGTAAGGGGGCGCCGGTCGAGGTGACCACGATCCGGGTGCCCGATCCCGGCCCGGGGGAGGCGGTGGTCCGGGTGCAGACCTGCGGGGTGTGCCACACCGACCTGCACTACCGCGAGGGCGGCATCAACGACGACTTCCCGTTCCTGCTCGGCCACGAGGCGGCCGGGATCGTCGAGACCGTCGGCGCCGGCGTCACCGACGTCGCGCCCGGCGACTTCGTCATCCTCAACTGGCGGGCGGTCTGCGGCACCTGTCGGGCCTGTCTGCGCGGCCGGCCCTGGTACTGCTTCAACACCCACAACGCGACCCAGCCGATGACCCTCACCGACGGCACGCCGCTGGCCCCCGCACTCGGTATCGGCGCGTTCATCGAGAAGACACTCGTGCACGCCGGCCAGTGCACCAAGGTCGACCCGAGCGCGCGTCCGGCGGCCGTCGGTCTGCTCGGCTGCGGGGTGATGGCCGGCCTCGGCGCGGCGATCAACACCGGGCAGGTCGGCCGGGGCGACTCGGTCGCCGTGATCGGCTGCGGCGGAGTCGGGGACGGTGCCGTCGCCGGGGCGCGTCTCGCCGGCGCGGCGAAGATCATCGCGGTGGACACCGATCCGCGCAAGCTGGAATGGGCCAGGGGCTTCGGCGCCACCCACACGGTGAACGCGAAGGAGACCGACCCGGTCGCCGCCATCCAGGAACTCACCGGCGGGTTCGGCGCCGACGTCGTCATCGAGGCCGTCGGCCGCCCCGAAACCTACAAGCAGGCGTTCTACGCCCGCGACCTGGCCGGCACGGTCGTCCTCGTCGGCGTCCCCACCCCCGAGATGACCCTGGAACTGCCGCTGCTCGACGTGTTCGGCCGCGGCGGCGCGCTGAAATCCTCCTGGTACGGCGACTGCCTGCCCTCGCGGGACTTCCCCCTGCTCGTCGACCTCTACCAGCAGGGACGCCTCGACCTCGACGCGTTCGTCACCGAGGAGATCCCCCTGGACGGGGTCGAGGCCGCGTTCGCGAAAATGCACACCGGCGACGTGCTCCGCTCCGTCGTCGTCCTCTGAACATCGGAAACGGTGGTACGGGGGCCGGACTCGGCCGGCCGCGGGAGAGCGCTGATGCCTCCGCGGCCGGCCGAAGCGCCGGCCTGACGAACCAGGGATGTCAGCTCGCCGCCACGGGCTCCTCGACGGGCTGGTCGAACGCGCCCCGATCGAGGGCCCGCTGCATCGCCTCCATGCAGGAAACCAGCGCGGCGGCCGGGTTCAGCTCGAGGATCTCCGTCGGCTCCGGGTAGATCAGGACGTGCCCGGCCGGGAAGAAGTAGGCCTCACCGGCCACCGCGACCTCATCCGGCCAGTCCGAGCCCGGGTAGACCGCGCGGATGGACCCGCTGAAGACATAACCGTAGTGCGGACACTGACAGACACCGCCCGGAAGGCCCCCGATCTTGTAGAGGTCCGTGCAGTCAAGGGGTTCTTCGACCTTCGTGTGGCCGACCTCCATGTCGCCCCACTGCTCCGACTTGAACGATGGTCCGGCGACCGGCCAACGGAGGTGACCCGGCTTTAGTTCACTCGGCTTGGAGTGCGGCACGGAAATGTCCTTTCAGTATGGCACCCAGAGCGACCCGGACCCTGCGAACACATCGTCAGCAGAATTGGCGGCACCTATGTCGGCGCATGATGGATGCGACCGCGACGCAATGCCTGTCAGTCACGGCTTCGCAGCGTCGAAGATCTGACGCGTAGTGCCATCAGTATGGCTCGGGCATCGTGGGAGGCTGAAATTGGAACGGCTAACCGGGATTAACTTCATCACTTTCCCCGGAAACTGTCAACCTGGGCGGACCGCCCGCACTGATGCGTCTCGGCGCTCATCCACCGCGCTGCTCGCCGGGTGATTGGTCCGCTACCAGAGGAGATCCATCATCTACCCGGACCGCCCCGAGTGGAGCCGCCCGCCCCGTGCGCCGCAGGCTTGCTCCGCGTGGTGCCGCGGACGCTGTCGGTGTCACTCGCCCTGCGCGTCCAGAGGCCGTGACGACGGCCGCGCCGGAGGCCGAGAGATGATCCGAGGGGCGGAGCGCGGGGCGTCAGAGCTGGAGGGTGCGGGACGTGGATGCTGGGCAGGCACGGACGCCGGGAGACGCCTGGGACGACCCGCCTGACCCCGCGGGTTCTTCGGACGTGCCACCGCCCTGGTCACGGGGCTACGACCACTCCCGGCCGGCGGATCCCGGCGAGACTCATCCGGTCCGATCCGGCGACACCAGGCGGTCTGGATCGGACGATGTCGAGTGGTCAGAGCCGAGCGATGATCTGCCAGCCGGCTACGGCGGTGCTTCGCCGGGCCGGTACGCCGAACCAGCTCCGACGGCGAACCTCGCCGGGCCCGTGCCCACCGCGGTCGAGGGTGGCTGGCGTGGACGACTCGGCCAGCTCGGTGCGCGCCTGGGCCATCACGGCTCGGACGGCGGTGGGACGAACGGCGGTGGGACGTCCGAGGGCGGCGGGGGAGGTTGGACGCTGCACGCGTCGCGGCGGCGGGTGCTGTCGATCGTGTTGCCGATCGCGCTGATCCTGCAGTTCGTGGTGGTGGACCGGGTCAGCGTCCAGCTGGTCGAGCATGAGATGGCCCGGCAGATCCGCTCCGGGGTGGTGGCCGGCATGCCCTGCGGGACACGGCCACCGACGGTGCGCGACGTCAGCATCGGGGGCTTCCCGTTCCTCACCCAGGTGCTCACCGGGACCTTCAGCGATCTTGGTATGACCCTGACCGACATGCCGACACCCGGCCCGCGGATCGAGGCGATCAGCGCCCGGTTGCAGGGTGTGCACGTCCCGATCCTCAAGCTGGCCACCGGCGGGGATGGCGAGATCACGGTCGACCGGATGCGGGCGGCCGTACGGATGACCTACGCCGACCTGAACACCTACCTGGCCACCCAGCCCGGCAGGATCCACATCACCGCGGTGGACGGCGGTAGTCGGCTGGAGATCTCGGCGACGGTGGAGGTCCCGCTGCTGGGAACCCAGCAGGTCGCCGGAATCGTCACCTTCGCGGTACACAACAACCAGCTGACACTGGTCCCCAGTCAGATCTCGCTGAAGGGGATCGTGAACCTCACCATCCCGCTCGGCTTCCTCGCCGGCGCCCTGGCGGCCCTGCCCATCCCCCTGGGTGATCTTCCGTTCAATCTGATCATCACCATGGCCGAGACCGACGCGACCGGACTGTCGGTCTCGGCCACGGCCAGCGACGTCACCCTGCCCTCGATGGAGCAGGCCGAACAGCAGTGCACCCAGGCC
The DNA here is from genome assembly GCF_023243055.1 of Frankia sp. AgPm24. Taxonomy (NCBI): domain Bacteria; kingdom Bacillati; phylum Actinomycetota; class Actinomycetes; order Frankiales; family Frankiaceae; genus Frankia; species Frankia sp. AgPm24. The sequence goes on from NZ_JALKFW010000186.1 coordinate 60,036, forward strand.
CAGGGCCCGGCGCGGAGTGGGCGGGCTGGCGCGGAGCGGAGCGGGGCGGCTGGCGCGGCTAGCGCAGCGCGGGGATGACGGACGCGCCGAAGGCGGCCAGGGTGGCGGGGTCGGCGAAGTCGCAGAACCAGGCGTAGACCCGTTCGACACCCCGCTCACGCAGGCCACCGAAGAAGTCGACGAGTTCGGCGGGGGAGCCGACGACCACGCCGTTGGTGCCGAACCGGCGGGTCGCGGTCGCGGTCACCCGCTCCCGGTCGGCCTCGGTGTGCACCAGGGCGACCATGTGCTGCAGGGACACCCGGGCCCTGCCGGCACGTGGGCGCATCTCGTCGAACCGGTCGAGGATGCCGACGTGGACGTTCCACCAGTCGGCGTACTCGGCCACGAGCTCCATCGTCCGCGGGCCGGCGCCGCCGACGGTGATCGGGATGTGGCCGAGCGGGGCGGGCGCCTGTCGGGCGCCGCGCAGCTGGAAGAACTCGCCGTCGTAGTCGACCGGACCGCCCATCCACAGGGCGCGCAGGATCTCAAGGGTCTCCCGGAGCCGGCGTACCCGGGCCCGTGGTTCGGTCGGCGTCACCCCGTAGGTGGTGAACTCGCCGCCGCGTGACCCCCAGCCGATGCCGAGTTCGTAGCGCCCGGCGGACAGATGGTCGAGGCTGACGGTCTCCTGGGCGAGCATGACCGGATGGCGGAACGCGTCACACAACACCAGCGAGCCGAGCGTGAGCCGGGTGGTCTGCGCGGCCAGCCAGGCATTGGTGACGGCCGCACCGAACATCGGCTGGTCCTCGGCCAGGGGTGGGGCCAGATGGTCCATCCCGGCGATGCCGTCGAAGCCCGCGGCCTCCGCGGCCCGTGCCCGCTCGGCGAGCCGGTCCGGGGTCAACCGCATCTGCGGCAGGTACAGATGGAACTCCACGGCGATCCCTCCGTCAACGTGCCAGTCGGGCCCGTGGGACGGGCCCCCGCGGCGGGCCGGTCAGCTCTTCGCGGCCAGACCGGCGGTGCGGGCGGCGACGGCGGCCTGGGCGGCGGTGTTCGACGTCCAGTTGTCGACGAAGGTGGCGGACAGATCCCCGAAGCGAGACACGTCCTGCGCCGCGACAAGGCGCCGCACACGGACATGCTCGCGTACGGCGGGCTGCGGGTTGTCCAGGATCAGGCGGGCCAGCGCCGTCGCCTCCCGCACGTGCTCACCGTCCTCGACCAGACGGGTCACGAAGCCCGCGTCCAGGCCCTCCGCGGCGGTGAACATCCGGCCGGTGAGGCACACCTCGTTGGCGAACGCCGCCTTGCCGAGCCGGGGGACGAACGAGGCCATCGGTAGACCGATCTTGATCTCGACCACCTGGAAGAGGGTGTTGCGCGCGGCGACGATCGCGTCGCAGAACAACGCGGTCCCCAGTGCATGACCCAGGCAGTAACCGTGCGTCGCGGCGATGACCGGCTTCCAGTTCACGGTGTTCAGGAAGGCCTCGCGCTCGTGCGCCCGGCCGCCGGTGCTGCCCTCCTCCATCGAGCGCTGCAGCCGGTCCTTCACGTCCCCGCCGCTGGAGAACGACCGCCCCTGGCCGAACAGGATGCCGATCTGCGCGTCATCGTCCTGGTCGAGGCGCTCCAGGGCGCTGATCAGGCCCAGGACATCCTCGTCCCGCAGGGCGTTGTGCTTTTCGGGCCGGTTGAACGAGAGATAGGCGATTCCGTCCGTAACCTCGTAACCCACCGTCACCGAAATAGTCCTTTCGTCACTGCCGGACCCCTGCCATCGGATCTCCGCCGCTGGACGGCTGTCAAATGAAATTGACATCGATGTCGACATTGGCCAACCTAGCCGTTCCCGGACGCCCCCGCAACGGAACCCGCCCTCGTCACGCCCACCAGCGGCGGGTGTGACGAGGGCGGGACAAGGCGGGACGTGGACGTGACGTCCTAGCCGCGGGGCGTCAGGACCACAACCGGAATCGGCCGCGTGGTGCGCGTCTGGTAGACGTGGTAGTTCGGCCACGCGGCGGAGACGATCTCCCACAGCCGCGGCTTCTCCTGCTCGGAGGCGGCGCGACCGAGGACCGGGATGGTCTGGTCCAGTACCTGGACCTCGGCCTTCGGGTCGGCCTCCAGGTTCAGGAACCACAGCGGGTGCGTGGGCGCACCGCCCTGGGAGGCCACCACCAGGAAGTCGTCGCCGTCCTTGGCGAAGATCAGCGGAGTGGTCCGCGGCTGTCCCGACTTGCGGCCCGTCGTGGTGAGCAGCAGGATCGTGACGCCGTTCCAGATGTAGCCGACCTCGCCGTTGGTCTCACGGTAACGGGCGACATGCTCGGCGTTGAGCAGGGTGGCATCCGGCGCGGTGTAGCCGGGTTCTGCAGTCGTCATCTCTGCCTCTTGTCGGTGGGCGGGCTGATCGGGGACCTAGCCGAAGAGCACCGGGATCTCGGTGACCCCGCGCTCGTACATACCGATGAAGCGGGGCGCCTCGGCATCCGGGTCCAGGCGCAGGTTCGGCAGCCGGTCGAGCAGGGCCGAGACGCCCGCGCGGATCTCGGCGCGTGCCACATGCATACCCAGGCAGATGTGCGGGCCACCGCCGAACGCGAACGACGCCCGGGCCTGCCGGGTGATGTCGAACTCGTCCGGGTTGTCCCAGCGGGCCGGGTCGCGGTTCGCCGAGGCCACGTTCAGGTGCAGCACGGCGCCCTTGGGCAGTTCGGCGCCGAAGAACTCGACGTCCTTCGTGACATACCGGGAGAACATCGGGTCCGTGGGCACCCAGCGCAGCGACTCCTCGATGGCCGGGCGCAGCAGCGCCCGGTCCTCGCGGACCCGCGCGAGCACCTCGGGACGCGCCAGCAGGTTCGCCAGCGTGATGCCCATCTGCTTCCAGGTCGTGCCCGACCCGGCGTGCAGCAGCAGCAGCGCGAAGGCGTAGATCTCGCCGTCGGAAAGCTGGTGGGAGACGCCGTCCTCGTCCTGCATGGTCGCCTGGACCAGGATGGAGATCAGGTCGTCCTTCGGCTCCTCGCGGCGCGCGGCGACGATCGGGACCAGCCGCTGGATGACCGCCGCCGAATCCTGCAGCACGGCCCGCAGATCCAGGGCCTCCTCCGGCGGGATACCGAAGCTTCCGGTGATCGTCAGCACCGGAATCGCCGCGCAGAAGTCGACGTTCAGTTCGGCCCGGCCGTCATTGACGAAGTTGTTGATGAGCTCCTGGACCGCTTCCTGGATCCAGTTGATGAGCCACCACTGGGCCTTGGCCGGAACAAAGGACGGCTGCACCAGGCCGCGGTACCGGCGGTGCTGGCTGCCACCCATGTAAATCATGCTGTTCTCGAGCCCGGCGGTTGTCGGGTCGATGGCCGATCCCGACGAGGCGAACGTCTCGGGATCGCGGTAGGCCGCGTCGAGGGCCGCGTAGCTGAAAGCGGTGAAATGCGCGCGGTCGGGCTCGGGAAGGCCCTGGAACATCGCCTCGCCCGGGTAGCCGGTCAGCTTGTGCAGAGTGCCCTCGTGCACCGGCGCGTCTTCCCGCAGCTTCGCCCAGATCGGGTACGGGTCGGCTTCGAAGTCACCGCCCGTCCACACGTTGGCGGCGCTGCGCAGGTCGAAAAGGGCTTTGATCCGCTCGCGGTCCAGGATCGCCGTGGTCATGTCAGCTGCTCACCTCCGGCGACAGCCACTCGCGTAACTTCGCCGCTCGCCTCGTATGTGTGATCAGGGTCGTTGTCTCGGTTGCCGGGATCATCTCGTCACCTGCCGCGTCGACGCTGCCTGGACCGGGACATCGCCGCTGGCGGGCACGACCGTCGGTTCGTCGGCCGTGCCCGCCAGCGGCATCCGGGTCATCCCGCGGTGGAGCCGTGACCTGCCGTGCTCGAAACGTCACCAGTAGCGCCGCCCGTGTCGTCGCCGGGAGCCCAGGTCAGCGCGCCGACCGGACAGGCGTCGACCGCGGTGTCGATCTCCTCGGCCGAGTCGCCCGCCGGGTCGACGATGACGGCCTTGCTCTGCTCGTCATGCGCGAACGTGTTCGGCGCGTAGACGAGACACATGCCACTGCCGAGACACAGCTCTCGGTCGATGACAACGTGGCCCGCCATCGGCTCAGACTCCGCTCGTGACAGTGGCGGCGACGGGCGGCTCGGCCGGGGTGAACCGGTAGAGCCGCTCGGCGTTGCCACGCAGGATCTTGTACTGGAGCGCGTCCGGCAGGTGCTGGATCCGGCTCTGCACGACCTTGATGCTGTCCGGCCAGGTCGTGTCCGAGTGCGGGTAGTCCGTCTCGCACATCAGGTTGTCCTCGGGGATCTCCCCGATGCTCGCGATGCCGTGCGCGTCGTCGATGAAGCAGCCGTACACGTGGTTCGCGAACGTCTCCCGGACGTTGAACGTGTCCAGGTCGAGGTCACCGGCGCCGGCGTGGGTGTCGAAGCGCCCGCCGCGCTTGACCCAGTGACGCTGCTTGTCGACGACCTGCTCGGCGCGCTCGAGGAAGTACGGGATCCAGCCGACTTCACCCTCGGACAGGGCGATCTTCAGCTTCGGGAACCGCTGGAACAGGCCACTGAACAGCCAGGCCAGCATCGTGCCGGAGGTCCGCGAGGCACCCCAGGTCAGGTTCGCCATGAACGGCGCGTCCTTGGCGATCGCCGGCAGCTGCGAGGACGAGCCGACGTGCATCGAGACGACCATCTCGAGCTCGTTGGCCGCGGCCATCACCGGGTCCCAGTAGTGGTTCACGTCGTGGATCGTCGGCAGGCCGAGCGGCTCGGTGTTCTCCGAGAAGGCGAAGGTGGTCGCACCCTTGGCGGCGCAGCGCTCCATCTCCTTGGCGGCCAGGGGCGGGTCCCACATCGGGATGAGGATCAGCGGGATGTAGCGGCCGGGCGCCGCGGCACACCACTCGTCGATCATCCAGTCGTTGTAGTGCTGCAGGCACTCGAACCCGAAGGTACGGTCGCTGGCCTCCATGAACAGCTGCCCGCAGAACCGGGTGATGGTCGGGAAACACAGCGAGGCCAGCACGCCCGCGCGGTCCATGTCCTCGAGCCGGGCCCTGGCGTCGTAACAGCCGGGCCGCATCTCGCTGTAGGGCAGCGGCTCGGGGCTGAACTCCTCCTTCGACTTGCCGACAACCGCCGACAGGCCGGAGCTGGGGAACTTCTTGCCGTCATAGACCCAGAAGTCCATGCCGGAGTCGTCGATCTCCATGTGTGGCGCCCGGTCGCGGTCCTTGGCCGCGACCCGGTCGGTCCACACCGTCGGCGGCTCCAGGACGTGGTCGTCGACGGAGATCAGCCAGTCCAGGTTGAGTTCTGATGCCATTTCCTTGTTCCCTTCCTTGTTTTCTCGGCCGTCGCGCGGCCGGAGTGTGGCCTCTGGCCGGGCTGGCCAGAGCGTTCCCCGGGTGGTTGCCGGCCGAAGCTGGTCAGCCCAGTGAGCCGACGGTGAGGTTCTTGATCTCCTGGAACGCGCGGATGCCGTCCGGCCCGCGTTCCCGGCCAAGACCGCTCTGCTTGTATCCACCGCTGGGGGCGTACGCGTTCAGCCCCCCATTGGCGTTGACATTGACGGCGCCCGCGCGGATGCGGCGGGCCACCGCGGTGGCCGCGGCGACGTCGGCGCCGTAGACCTGGCCGGACAGCCCGTAGATGCTGTCGTTGGCCATCCGGACCGCCTCGTCGACATCGGTGTAGCCGATGATGCCGAGTACCGGGCCGAAGATCTCCTCCTGCGCGGCCGGGTTGGTGTTGTCCGGCAGGTCCAGCACGGTCGGCTCGAAGTAGTAGCCACGCTCCAGGCCCTCGGGACGACGTCCACCGGTGGCGACGGTGGCGCCGTGCTCCTGGGCGAGGGCGACGAACCGCTCGCACCGCTCGCGCTGCCCGGCGCTGATCACCGGGCCGATCATCGTGCCGGCCACCGCCGGGTCTCCGACCTTGAGGTGCTGGTAGGTCGCGCTGACCGCGGCGACGACCTCGGCCTTGCGGTCGGCCGGGACGAACATCCGGGTCGCGGCCACGCAGGCCTGCCCGGCGGTCGCCGCGACCACGGCCGCGCCACCGCGGGCGGCGGCGTCCACCGCGTCCGGTAGATAGATCTGCGCGGACTTGCCACCGAGTTCGAGCGCCACATGCTTCACCGTGGACGCGGCCTGGGCGAGGATCGCCTTGCCGACCGCCGTCGAGCCGGTGAACGACACCAGGTCCACCGCCGGGTGGGTGGTCATGAGTTCCGCGCCGGCCGCACCCGACTCGATCAGCACGCTGAGCACACCCGGGGGCAGCCCGGCCGCCTCGGCCGCCGCGCCGAAGACCAGCGAGGAGATCGGGGTGAGTGGGCTCGGCCGCAGCACCACCGAGTTACCGGCCGCCAGCGCCGGGATGATCTTCTGGATGCCCATGATGATCGCCGCGTTGTACGGGGTGATCGCGGACACCACGCCGACCGGCTCGTAGCGGCGCACGCTCAGCTTCGCCCCGCCGGCGACCAGCTGGTTGACCGGAACCGGGTTGAAGTCCTCCTCTGGCAGCGCCAGATAGAGGTCGAGTGTCTCCCGACCCAGGGTGATACTTCCGTCCACCTGGATGCCCTCAGTGAAGAACCGCGGCAGGCCCGCCTCGGCGATGATCGTGTCGGCCAGCTCCGCACGGGTCGCCACGATCGCGTCGAGGAACACGTTGAGGATCCGGGCCCGCTCCCGGGGCACCAGATCCGCCCACACACCGGAGTCGAAGCTCTGGCGTGCCGCGACGATCGCCCGCTCGAACTCGGCGGCCGGCGCGCTCACCACATCGGTGACCCGCGACTCGTCGGCCGGGTTCTCCACGGCGAAGGCATCGCCACTGTCGATCCACTTCCCGGCGACGTACGACGACGTCTGAGGTATCAGTGCCACCGGCCTCTCCCTTTCCTTCGCTGGATGACGATTGCGGCGTCCCCACCGTGAACCGTGCCTGCTGGACGACCCCGGTGGGGTCGGTCGGGCGGGGTCAGAAGGGATCGACGCTGTAGACGACCGCCCCGCCGTAGTGCGGCGAGGACTGGCAGGCCACGGCCAGCGTGGCCTTGGCCCGCTGCCGGTCGCCGGCTCGGCCGGCCAGCTGCAGGTAGCACTCGAGCATCTGCGGGATGCCGTGCATCCGGCCGTTGCCGAGAGCTCCACCGCCGGAGAGCACCGGCAGCCCGTCGGGCCGGTCGCTGTCGATCCGTCCGTCCTGGACGAAGCGGTGCGCCTCGCCGACCGGGCACAGGCCGAGCGACTCGAGCCAGAACCAGACGAACGGCGAGAACCCGTCGTACATCTGGGGCAGGTCGACCTCGCCCGGCTTCACCCCGGCGTTCTCCCACAGCCGTCGGGCCGTGTCGAGACCGGCGGTCATGATGTCGTCGAGCGGCCAGTGCAACGGCAGCCGGTTGTTGGTCTTCGGCACGGCGTGGGCGTAGCCGGAGACGTACACCGGCCGGTTCGGCCCGTCCACCGCGCGATCCGCCGAGGTCAGGACGAACGCCGCCACCCCGTCGACCGGGATGTCGCAGTCGTAGCGGCAGATCGGGTCGGTGAGGGTGGGTGCGGCGAGGTACTGCTCGGCCGTCAGCGGCTTGCCGTACCAGTAGGACCAGGGAATTCGCGCGCCGTTCTTGCGCGCCTCCACCAGGACCGCGGCCATCGCCTCGCGGGTCGCGCCGTAGCGCTGGAGGTACTCGTTGTACGGCAGGGCGATCATCGCCAGCGGACCGAAGTAGCCGGTCGGCGCGGTCCACTGGGCCGGGCCGCCGAAGGCGTCTGTCGAGCTGGCGTGGTAACTGCCCCTGGGGTTGTGCAGTGACCGGTAGAGCACCACGTAGTCGGCGGCCCCGCTGACGATCGCGTTGACCGCCAGCGCCACCGAGCCGGACACCTGCCCGACGCCCTGGAAGCCGGCCACGTAGCGGGGCGAGGCGCCCAGACGTTCGGCAAGCCAGTTGGTGGTCACGGTGTGCACGCCGTCCTCGATGGTGTGCGAGCCGGCGGACGGGAACAGGGTGGCGGCGACGATCCCGTCGACCTGCGCCGGGGTGAGCCCCGCGTCGGCGATCGCCTCCCGGACGATGTCGACGGTAAGCGCCCCCAGCGGGCGTGGGTTGTGCCGCTGTACGACGCTGTGCGCGTAGCCGACGACGGCGACCTTGTTGCTGGAGGTCATTCTGCCGCTCATGCGTCCTCCCGCGGGTCCGAGCCGCCCACGCTGTTCGCGAGGACGAAGGCGGGGATCGAGACACCGTCCGCGATGTCCTCGAAGGCCACGCGGACGGGCGTTCCCAGTCGCACGGGGCTGTCCGGGCCGTCGAGGAGCCGCCCGATCATCCGTAACTCCTTCTGCTCGTCCAGCTCGACGTCGACAAGCAGGTAGGGCAGTTCGGCGTTGAAGCCCGGCAGGAACGACTGCCGGACGACCGTCCAGGACCGGATTCGGCCCCGGCCGCTCACCGGCTCGAACACGAACTCCGGATCGGTGCTGTCGCAGTGCGGGCACACCTGGTCCGGCGGGATCGTGAGCGACCGGCACCGGGCGCAGCGGGCGGCCGTGAGCACGTGGCGGGCTGTCGCAGCCCAGAAGGGAGCGGACTGCTCGTCCGGCACCGGTACCGGTCGCGGGGAGACCGCGGCGGGCGTGCCGGCGCCGGCGGGCCCTGTGGCGCCCGCCGTACCTGCCGTACCCGCCGGGGTCACGGCAGTGCTCCCGCGTCCTTGAGGTCGGAGATCTCTTCCCAGCTGTACCCGAGCTCGAGCAGCACCGACTCGGTGTGCTCGCCGTGCTCCGGCGCGCGGTGCAGCTCGGGTGGCAGGTTGTCGAACTGCACCGGGACGGTTGGCAGGGTGTACTTCAGCCCGTCCTCGTCCACCTCGCCGATGTAGTCGTTGGCGAGCACCTGCGGGTCGGTCAGCAGCTCCTCGACGGCCTGGACCGGCGCCCACGGGGCGTCGATCCCCGCGAGCAGCTCCTTCCACTCGGCGTAGGTGCGCTTGGCGAACTCCTCGTCCAGCACCGCGATGCACTCCGTGCGGTTCTTCCCGCGGGCGGCGAGATCGACGAACCGCGGGTCCTCGATCAGGTCCGGCCGGTCGATCAGGCGGCAGAAGTCCGGCCAGTAGCGGTCCGGCTGCAGGAACACCAGCTGGATGTGCCGGCCATCGCTGGTGCGGTAGCTGCTGACCAGCGGGTTGGGCATCTGCTCGCGGCTGGACATCGCCCGTGGCCGCTGGCCCTGCATCGCCGAGAGCAGGTCCGAGGACAGGGTCCACATCGCCATGCCGAGCAGGGAGACGTCGACGACCGAGCCCCTGCCGGTGCGCTCGCGGCGCAGCAGCGCCGCGGCCATCCCGAACGCCAGCGCCATCGCCCCGTTGCGGTCACCCATCGCGCCGCGCTGGCCGATCGGCTGGTCGCGGTCGGCGGGGGTCAGGACGTGGGCGAGCCCGCCCCGGGCGAAGAACGCCGAGGAGTCGTAGCCGGGCAGACCGGCATCGGGCCCGCGGGAGCCGTAGCCGTTGCCGCGGGCGTAGACCAGCCGGGGGAAGCGCTCGGTGAGGCTCTCGGCGTCCAGACCGAGCCGCTCGAGCGCCCCGGGGCGGAAGTTGGTCAGGAACACGTCGGCGGTCTCGAGGAGCCGCTCGAGGATGGCGCGGCCCCGCTCGTTGCGCAGGTCGAGGGCGACCGAACGCTTACCCCGGTTGGCCAGCGCCAGCGAGAGGTTCACCCCGCCGGCATCCGAGCCGATGCCCTGTGTGGCGAGCGCCCGGTACGGGTCGCCCTCGGGGCGCTCGACCCGGATGACGTCCGCACCCCAGTCCGCCAACAGCGCGCCGGCCACAGGGACGAAGACCCACTGCGCCAGCTCGACGACGCGTAAGCCCTCGAATGCACCCTGGTCCACTGTGACTTCTCCTCCCAGCGGGCGACTGCCCGCGGACTGCGTCTGCCACCACTGTCACGCGCCACCGCTGTCACATGCCACCAGAGCCGGCGGATGCACGCGGGCCACCCCGCACCGAACACCTGCTGGCGACCGCCAGGACAGGCCGGTACCTGCATCAGTGGCTACCTGTGTCAGCCGGCACCTGCTAGCATTTCAACAGCTTTGCGGAAATCGTAGCAACAAGCCGTGTCATGCGCCAGTGGGACGGTCGTAATTATGTGACCGGCAGCACCGACTCCAGTCGATATTGCTGCGCGTGTCCAGTTGACTTCCTGATGCGATCCCATCGAAAGTCTTCGCCCTGTTTGCCCGATTTAGGCGCTGGGATGCGACCCGGATCACGACGAAGCCTGGCAAGGGGGCGATGGGGGCGCTAACATGCCATCGTCAGCGCTATAATGCTAGCATTCCGAGGTGACGGATGAGCTTAAGCAGCGAACGCATCGTGCCGATCCCCACCGAGCTGGCGGAGCTGCAGTCGCCACAGTGGCTGAACACGGCTCTTGCCGAGCGCTTTCCGGGCGTGCGGATCACCAAGGTCACGCCTGGTCCGATCGTCAGCCGGGTCTCCACCAACGCCCGCTTCGAGATCGAGGCGGCGGGCGGCCTTCCCGAGGGCCTGTCCGCTCATCTGTGCGGCAAGGGCTACTTCACCGAGGGCGGTGCGGCCGCCCGCGCGGTCGGGGCCTTCGAGGTCTACTTCTATCGTGACCTGGCGCATGCCACCGGCGTGCGTACCCTGAACAGCCTGTATGCGGATGTCGATCCGCGGACCCACGACAGCGTGGTCATCACCGAGGATGTCGTCGCCCAGGGCGCCCGTTTCCTCGACCCGACCAGCGAGTACGGCCCGGAACGGGTCGCCGAGAGCCTCGCGCAGCTCGCCCGGCTGCACGCCGCCACCTGGCTGAGCCCCAAGATCGCGGACACGCCGTGGCTGGCGCCGCGGCTGCACACTCTCTGCGGCCTGATGAGCGCCGAGGTGATCCGGAAGATCAACTTCGAGACCGAGGTCGGTGCAGGCGTCCCGGCCGAGGTGCGCGACGCCGACCGGCTCGTGGCGGCCTACCGGGCGCTGGCCGACCAGACCGCCGCCGCTCCGGTCTGGTCGGTGATCCACGGCGACGCGCACGTCGGCAATCTGTACCTCGAGGCGGACGGTCGTCCGGCCCTGTTGGACTGGCAGCTCACCCAGCGCGGTCCCTGGTACCTGGACGTGGGCTACCACCTGGGGTCGACGCTGTCCCCCGGGGAGCGTCGGACCCACGAGAAGGACCTGCTGCGCCACTATCTCGACGAACTGCGTGCCGGTGGGGTCGAACCGCCCGCCTGGGACGCCGCCTGGCGCGATCTGCGCGGCGGCATCCTGCACGGTTTCTACCTGTGGGGGATCACGCAGATCGTGCGGCCCGAGGTACGCGCCGAACTGCTGCACCGCCTGGGCAGCGCCGCGGCGGACCATGACGTGTTCGCCCTTGTCGGCCTCTGACATCCGGCAGCCGTAGTCCGCGGCCCGTAGTCCGCGGTACGCGATCCACCGGCCACCGAGCCGTCACTGTCGAACTGCGTTGACCACTGTCGAACTGCGTTGACGAGGAAGCTGCTGTGTCAGACAAGCCCAGGTCAGAAAAGCAATGGGTCACCCGTGACGTTCCGGCTCACCTGGCGGAACGGTACCGGGCGGACGGTCTGTGGGGCGACGTCCCGATGGGCGTACGGATCGAAGACGCGCTGCGCGAACACGGTGATCAGATTCTGCGGGTCCACTCCCTGGAACGGCCCTGGGAGGGCACGTTCCGTGAGCTGCGGGCCCGCGCTCTGGCGGTGGCCGGCGGCCTGCGGGCCCGCGGGGTGGGACCGGGCGACGCGGTCGCCTTCCAGCTGCCCAACTGGGTCGAGGGGGCCGTCGCGTTCTACGCGACCGCCTTCCTCGGCGCCACAGTCGTCCCGATCGTGCACTTCTACGGGGCGAAGGAGGTGGCGTTCATCCTGCGTCGCACCGAGGCCGCCGCCTTCGTCACGGCGGCCCGCTTCGGCCGGCGCACCTACCTGGACGACCTCGGTGAGGTCGTCACGGACCTGCCGTCGCTGCGGGTGCTGGCCGTGGTCGGCGCGAGTGACGCGGAGCTGCCGGCCGGCGCCGTGGCGTTCGAGGAGCTCGAGGCGTCCGAGCCCCTGGCCGGGGCAGCCCAGGTGGACCCGGACTCCCCGGCCATCATCGCCTTCACCTCGGGCACGACCTCGCAGCCCAAGGGCGTCATCCACTCGCACAACACCATCTGCTTCGAGGCCGACCAGCTGCGCGCCATGAACTCCGGTGGCGGCCTGAACAACCTCACCGGCACGCCCATCGGTCACTTCATGGGCATGCTGGCCGCCCTGCAGATGCCGGTGCTGGGCGGCACCGAGGTCAACATGATCGACGTCTGGGACCCGAAGCGGGTGCTGGAGATCGTGCTGCGCCACAAGCTGGCCACCGGTGCCGGCTCCACGTACTTTCTCGGCAGCCTGCTCGACCATCCCGACCTCACTCCCGAGCACATGCGCTACCTCGCCTACGTGGGGCTTGGCGGTGCGGCGGTGCCCGAGGCGTTCTCGGACCGGGCGACCGCGGCCGGTACCTCGGTGGTCCGCATGTACGGCTCGACCGAGCACCCGTCGATCACCGGCAGTCGTCACGAGGACGACAAGCGCTCCCGGCTCTACACCGACGGCCGGCCGCTGGCCGGGGTGGAGATCAGACTGCTGGACGACGCGGGCGAGCCGACCGAGGTCGGGGTGCCGGGGGAGATCTGGTCGCGAGGGCCCGACCTGTGCCTGGGCTACACCGACGCGACCATCAACCTGACGGCGTTCGACGATGACGGCTGGTACCGCACCGAGGACGTCGGCGTCCTCGACGACCAGGGCTGCCTGACGATCACGGACCGCAAGAAGGACATCATCATCCGGGGCGGCGAGAACATCAGTGCCGCCGAGGTCGAGGAGCTCATTCTCAAGGTCGCGCCGGAGGTGCTCGAGGTCGCGGTCGTCGCCGTACCCGACGAGCGGTTCGGCGAGAAGGCCTGCGCGGTGCTGCGGCTGGCCGCGGACGCGACCGTGCCGACACCGACGGTGCTGCGGGAGCGTCTCATCGAGGGTGGCCTCGGCCGGCAGAAGACACCGGAGTACGTCCAGGCCGTCGAGGACTTTCCCCGGACGTCCACCGGAAAGATCATCAAGGCGACCCTGCGGCGCGAGGCCGCGACCCGCCTGACCTGACCGCGTGCGCGGCTCGCCCCCGGTGGCCCTGGGCGGGGCCCGGGAGCACCGGGGGTTGCCGGTCCGGTCGCGGGCCCGCCCGTTCGGGTTGCTCCTCCGGGCTGCGATTCGACTGCGTAACGCAGTCCTTCCCTGGCCGCGCGGCGTCCAGGTGAACGTTGTGTGCCGAATGAATACCAGAAGTCAGCATTTTGCACCGACGGTAGTGGATCGTGGCGGAGAGGCGGCCAAAGTGATGCTAGTATATGGGCGTCCTGTTTGAAATACTAGCGAAACCCGTCGTGCCCACACCATCCCCTGGGGATGAACATGCCGATCAACCCGTCCCCGGCCGTTCTGCGCGCCGGCCAGCTGCTGTGGCTCATGGCACGGCGGCCCTCCGAGTCCTACTCGGTCTCGGAGCTGGCCAGGTCCGTGGGCATTCCGCGGGCCACCTGCGACTCCATTCTGCAGGCCCTGGCCGAGCACGGTCTCGTGGTTCGTCGCGAGCCGGGGCTGCGCTACGAGCTGGGCGCGTTCTGCATCGCGCTGGGTGACGTCACCCGGGTGATCAACCCGACGTTGAGCGCGGCCAGCCGGGAGGCGGAGGATCTCGCCCAGAAACTCGGTGCCTGCGTGGCCGTGTCGGCCCGGGCGGGGACCGAGACCCGGGTGATGTCGGTGTCCGACTGGGGCCCGCCGCTGGGCCTGCGCCCCCGGCCCGGCCAGTCGATGCCCCTGGTGCCGCCGTTCGGGGCGGTACTCGTCGCCTGGAGCGAGGCCGACTCCGTCGCCTGGCTCTCCCGCGTCGATGACACCCTGCCCGGCGGCCAGATGCGGATCTGGGAGGACGCCCTACAGGCCATCCGGGCCCGGGGCTACAGCATCACTGTCGCCAGCGGCCAGATTCCCGACTTCTCCACCGGTTTCTCGCTGATGGACGCGGCCCCCGATGTGAGCGCCGCCCGTCGCAAGCAGGAGGAACTGGTCGACCTGATGCAGCACTCCGAGTACCTGATTCCGGTGCCCGAGGCCAGTGACGAGGTCAGTGGGCGGGTGACCCAGATCTCCGCACCCGTGCTCGACCTCGCCGGCAAGGTCGTCGCCGCCCTGATGCTGCTCGGTCCGAGCTACGACCTCAGCAGCCGCGAGATGCATGCGCTGGGCCGCCAGGTCGCCGAAGCCGCCCAGCGTGCCAGCAAGGCAACCGGTAGCGGCCCGGCCGGCGTCTGAGCGGCACCGTGACCGCCTGACACCGTGACCGCCTGACACCGTGACCATCGAACTCAGCGCGCGCCGACCAGGCGCAGTGCGAACTGGCCGTACTGCCAGACCACCGCGTCCTCGCCCGGTTCACCGCCGTCGCGGAACCACACGGCCACTCCCATGCCGAGATCGAGAATGGCGTAGGAGGCCAGCCGCGCGGACGTCACATCGAAGCGCCCGGCCTGGATACCGGTCTCGATCAGATCCCGGAAACAGCGCTCGTACTCCGAACGCAGCGTCAGGACCCGGGCCCGCCCCGGCGCGACCAGGCTGCGGATCTCCCGATTGCCGATGAACGCCTCCCGCCGGTGCCGCGCGTGGTAGCGCACATGCGCCTCGGTGGCCCGGCGCAGCCGCTCGACCGGATCGTCCTGCGCGGTGCCGGCGAGACCGGCGAGCGCGGACCGGTGCGCGCCCAGCAGTTCCGTCATCGTCCGCGTCATGATCTGGGCCAGGATGTCCTGCTTGGACGCCACATGCCGGTACAGGCTGGGCCCGCGTACCCCGATGGCGGCGCCGATGTCCGCCATCGTGGTCGCCTCGTAGCCGAGGCGGGTGAACAGGTCGAGCGCGGCGGCCAGGATCTCCCCGGAACGCTCCGAGCCGGTCCGGCCCATCCGTCCCCCTCCCGATCCCCCCGCGCCCGGCGCCCGGCGGCCGGCGTGACCGCCTGAACGTCGATGCGGATGCCCATCCGGCGTCCAGCGGCCACCCACGGCGTCCAATGGCCACCGGCAGCTGCCAAGGCCGCTAACGGTCGCTAGCCAGGTGATGTTCTCGTGGCCTTCCGATCCTAGCCCGCACCTGTTGCGAGGGATGGATACCCCTTCTAGAATTACGCTAACGACCATTAGCTAAACGCGGCCGGTATCGGTCGCCATCAGCTGCCAGCAACGCCGCTCCGGTGGAGACCTGATGACCATTGACCTCGCCCCCGAGCCGTTCGTCGCCGATCTGGCCCAGCGCACCGCCGCGTTCGTCCGCGACGTGGTGCTGCCGCTCGAGGCCCGCGACGGCGTCGTCGCCCCCACGCCGGAGCGGCGCCGTGAGCTGCAGGACGCCGCCCGCGCGGCCGGGGTGTTCGCCCCGCACGTCAGCGCCGAGTACGGCGGTCACGGGTTGGACATGCGCGGGCGCGCCACCGTGTTCGAGGAGGCCGGCTACGCCCTGCTCGGCCCGCTGGCGCTGAACATCGCCGCGCCCGACGAGGGCAACATGCACATGCTCGAGATCGTCGCGACCGACGAGCAGAAGGAGCGGTACCTGCGGCCGCTGGCCACCGGGGAGATCCGCTCCTGCTTCGCGATGACCGAACCCGCCCCCGGCGCCGGCTCCGACCCGCGGGCGCTGCTCACCCGTGCCGAGCGGATCGACGGCGGCTGGCGGATCAACGGCCGCAAGTGGTTCATCACCGGCGCGGACGGCGCCGGCTTCACGATCTGCATGGCGCGTACCTCCGGTGAGCCCGGGGTCGCCACCGGCGGCGCGACGATGTTCCTGGTCGACGCCGACAATCCAGGCATGAAGATCATCCGGCACATCGAGACGCTGGACGAGACGCTGTTCGGCGGCCACTGCGAGCTGGTCTTCGACAACTGCGAGGTGCCCGACTCCGCCGTCCTCGGCGAGGTGGACGAGGGCTTCCGCTACGCCCAGGTGCGCCTGGGTCCCGCCCGGATGACGCACTGCATGCGCTGGTTGGGCATCGCGAAGCACGCCCGCGACATCGCCGTGCGCCGGGCGAACGAGCGGGAGATGTTCGGCTCGCGCCTGGTCGAGCTCGGCATGATCCAGCAGATGATCGCCGACAACGAGATCGACATCGCCGCCTCCCGTGGGCTGATCAACCAGGCCTGTTGGGAGCTCGACCAGGGTCGCTCCGGCGCCCAGTCGACCGCGATCGCCAAGACGTTCTGCGCCGAGGCGATCTACCGGGTCGTCGACCGCTCGCTGCAGATCTGCGGCGCGCTCGGCGTCTCCGGCGATGTCCCGCTGAGTCGTTTCCTGCGTGAGGTCCGGCCGTTCCGCATCTACGACGGTCCGTCCGAGACCCACCGCTGGGCGATCGCCCGCCGCGTCGCCCGCCACGCCGCCACGTCCGGTGCCGGTCGGTGAGCGGCGTGACCGAGAACCGCGCCACCGGAGTCGAGGGACTCGATCTGCCCGCGCTCGAGGCGTATTTCGCCGAGCGGGTCGAGGGCTTCACCGGGCCGTTGTCGGCGAGGCTGCTCTCGGGCGGCCGGTCCAACCTGACCTACCTGCTCACCGCGGGCGAGTACCGCTGGGTGCTGCGCCGCCCGCCGCTCGGTGGGCTCACCCCGTCCGCCCACGACATGCTGCGGGAGTACCGGATCGTCTCGGCGCTCGCCGACAGCGGCGTGCCGGTGGCCCGGGCGGTGGCGTCCAGCGACGCGACCGGCCCACTCGGCGTGCAGTTCGCGGTCGTCGAGTTCGTCGACGGCTCGGTGATCCGCACCGAGGAGGAGCTCGCCGCGCTCGACCAGGCCCAGGTGGACGCCTGCGCGTTCGCGCTCGTCGACGTGCTCGCCCGGCTGCACGCCGTCGACCCCGCCGCGGTGGGCCTGGCCGACTTCGGCCGGCCGCAGGGTTATCTCACCCGCCAGGTCCGTCGGTGGTACGACCAGTGGCAGCGGGTCCGTACCGCCGAACTGCCCGATGTGGACGCGCTGCACGCCCGACTCGCCGAACTCTGCCCGGTCGAGTCCGGCGCGTCGATCGTGCACGGAGACTTCCGCATCGACAACGTCATCCTCGATCCGGCCGACCCGACCGACATCCGCGCCGTCGTCGACTGGGAGATGGCCGCCCTCGGTGACCCGCTCGCGGACCTCGGTCTGCACCTGGCCTACGCCGATCCGGCGTTCGCCCCGGTACTCGCCGGCTCCGCCGCCGCCACCAGCCCGCGGATGCCCGCCGCCGACGCCCTGATCGACCGGTACGTCGCCGCCACCGGCCGCGGCCTCGGCGTGTTCTCCTTCTACCTCGGCCTGGCCTACTTCAAGATCGCGGTGATCGCGGAGGGCATTCACGCCCGTCACCTGCAGGGCCTCACCCGCGGCGAAGGCTTCGACCGGGTCGGTGAGGCCACCGCCCCGCTCGCCGCCGCCGGCCTGCAGGCCCTGGCGGACCGTACCTACGACGGAAAGGCGGTCCCGGCATGAGCGGTGACAGCCCCGCCACCGGAGTCGGTGGCGTGCTCGATCTGTTTCGGCTCGACGGCCGGGTCGCCGTCGTCACCGGCGCGAGCTCCGGGCTCGGCGCCCGGTTCGCCCGGATTCTCGCCGAGGCCGGCGCCGACGTGGTGCTGGCGGCCCGCCGCGCCGACCGGCTGCGCGAGGTCGCGGCCACGGTCGCCGAGACCACCGGACGGCGCACCCTCGCCGTCGAGACCGACATCGCCGACCCCGACGCCTGCACGGCCCTCGCCGACGCGGCCTTCGCCGAGTTCGGCCGGATCGACATCCTGATCAACAACGCCGGCATCGGCACCGCCGTCCCCGCCTCGCGGGAGAAGCCCGACGAGTTCCGCCGGGTCATCGACATCAACCTCAACGGCGCCTACTGGGCCGCCCAGGCCTGTGCCCGGCACATGCGCCCCGGCTCGTCCATCATCAATATCGCGAGCGTGCTGGGTCTGGTCAAGTCGTACACCCCGCAGGCCGCCTACAGCGCGAGCAAGTCCGGTCTGATCGGCCTCACCCGCGACCTTGCCCAGCAGTGGTCCGACCGCAAGGGCATCCGCGTCAACGCCATCGCCCCCGGCTACTTCGAGACCGAACTGACCGCGGACGTCCCCCGCGAGACCCTGACCGCGTTCATCACCAACACCGGCATCCTGCCTCGCATCGGCGAGTCCCACGAACTCGACGCCGCCGTGATCTTCCTCGCGGCACCCGGCTCGTCCTACGTCACCGGCATCACGCTGGCCGTCGACGGCGGCATGTCCTGCCACTGACCGCGCGGCTCGTCCCACCGACCGCGCGGCCTGTCGAGCCGGGCGGGCGCGGTCAGTGGGACGGGGTCTCAGCCGGACGGGATCAGAGCCGTTCGATCAGGGACGCGGTGCCCAGGCCGCCGCCGCAGCACATGGTGATCAGGCCGTAGCGACCGCCGGTGCGCTCGAGCTCGTGCAGGGCACGGGTCAGCAGGATGCCGCCGGACGCGCCGAGCGGATGGCCGAACGGGATGGCGCCCCCGTTGGGGTTGACCTTGTCCAGGTCGGCGCCGAGCTCCTTGCGCCAGGCCAGCACGACCGACGCGAACGCCTCGTTGACCTCGAACACGTCGATGTCGTCGATGGTCAGGCCGGTCTCGGCGAGCAGCTTGCGGGTGGACGGGATCGGCCCGGTGAGCATCGTCACCGGGTCACAGCCGACCAGCACCGAGTGGACCAGCCGGGCGCGGGCGGGCAGGCCGAGCTGCTGCGCGCGGTCGGCGCTGGTGAGCAGGATCGCCGAGGCGCCGTCGGCGAACTGGGACGACGTGCCCGCGGTGTGCCGGCTGCCGCCGGGACGGTCGGGCATGTTCGTCTTCAGCTTGGCCAGACCCTCGAGGGTGGTGGGCCGCAGCGCCTCGTCCATGGTGAACGGCTTGTGGCCGACGACGGTGCCCTCGTCGTCGGTGACCGGCGCCGAGACGGGGACGATCTGACCGGTGAAACGGCCTTCGGCGACGGCGACGGCCGCGCGCCGCTGGGCGAGCAGCGCGTAGGCATCGAGATCGTCACGGGTGATGTTCCACTGCTCGGCGATGCGCTCCGCGCCCTCGAACTGGGTGGTCACCTCGTAGTGTTCGCGGAACCGCTCGCCCCGCCCGGTGCCGAAGGGCACGTCGACACTGGCGTTGATCGGCACCTGGTTCATCGACTCGATACCGCCGACGACCGCGATGTCGATCAGTCCCGAGCCGACCAGCGCGTGCGCCAGCGTGGTCGCCTGGTGCGACGACCCGCACTGGGCCTGCACGGTGGAACCGCCGACCTCCAGGGGCAGGCCGGCACCGAGCCAGGCGTTACGGGCGATGTTCGCCGCCTGCTGGCCGACCTGGCTGACGCAGCCGACGACGAGCTGCCCGACGAGCGCCGGGTCGAGGCCGGTGCGGTCGATCAGCCCGCGAAGCACATCCCCGAGCAGATCCGGTGCCTGGACGTCCTTGAGTGAACCCTTGCGCTTGCCGATCGCCGACCGGCAGGCATCCACGACCACGACCTCGGTGCCCGTCATCACTCCACCTCGTTAGCTGCTGCGGTGTTAGCTGCTGCGGTGTTGGCCGCTGTGGTGTTGGCCGGACGGGTCAGTTGCGCGGGCCGCCGGCGACGTAGATGACCTGGCCGGAGACGTACCCGGCACCCTCGCTGACCAGGAACGACACGGTGTGCGCGATGTCGTCGGGGACACCGACGCGGGCGACCGGGATCGACTTGGCCCGCTCGATCTTGTACTCGTCCCAGTCCTTGCCGAGGCGCTCGGCGGTCGCCTTCGTCATCTCGGACGCGATGAAGCCGGGGGCGACCGAGTTGGCGGTGACGCCGAACTTGCCCAGTTCGAGGGCGATCGTCTTGGTGAAACCCTGGATGCCGGCCTTGGCGGCGGCGTAGTTCGCCTGGCCGCGGTTTCCCAGCGCCGACGTGCTGGACAGGTTCACGATCCGGCCGTACCTGGCCTCGACCATGTACTTCTGCACCTCACGGGTCATCAGGAACGCGCCACGCAGGTGGACGGCGAGCACCAGGTCCCACTCGGCCTCGGGCATCTTGAAGATGAGGTTGTCGCGGGTGATACCGGCGTTGTTCACCAGCACGGTGGGCGGGCCGAGCTCACTGGCCACCCGGGCGACGACGGCGCTGACCTGCGCGGCGTCACTGATGTCCGCGACGGCGGCCAGCGCCTGGCCACCCTCGGCGACGATGCTGTCGGCCACTTCCTTGGCGCCGGCCTCGTCCAGGTCAAGCAGGGCGACGGCGAAGCCATCGGTGGCGAGCCGGCGGGCCGTGGCAGCGCCAAGCCCCCGGGCCGCCCCGGTCACGATCGCGACACGTCGGGTTTCGCTCATCAGCATCTCCTAGTTCACGGTGGGCATGCCATCCAGGTCAGCTGCCAGCTCCGACGGTGCCAGGTCTGGCGGCCACAGGGCGGCCGAAGCCGGGGAGCGTGTGCCGGGGTGCCCAGGTGCGCGGGCCAGACCAACGGGTCGGACACGGCGGCGAGGTCACCGGCGCAAGAGCCTACTTTGCCGCCGTGGACGGCGCCAGAAATGCCGATCACCCCACAACAGGCCCATGATCAGGACGTTTACGGGAATGATCAGAGCGTTCCTGCGATTCGGGAATGTGTGTCCCGGCCGAGTTATCGTGCTGTTCGCAACCGGCCCAGGACGAGACGTTCGAGGGTCGTCCCCCGGGATGGCGTAGGTGCAGACAGGAGTTCTCATGCGTGACGCGGTGATCTGCGAGCCGGTCCGGACCGCGGTCGGGCGCTACGGCGGTGTCTTCAAGGGGCTGACCGCCCACGAGCTCGGCGCCACCGTCCTGCGTGGCCTGCTCGAGCGCACGGGGCTGGGTTCCGCGGACATCGACGACGTCCTGTTCGGATCCTGCTACCCGACGATGGAGGCTCCGGCGCTCGGCCGGGTCGTCGCCCTCGACGCGGGCCTGGACATCACCGTCCCCGGGCTGCAGCTCGACCGGCGCTGCGGGTCGGGCGTGCAGGCCGTCGCGTTCGCCGCGATGCAGGTGCAGACCGGTGTGGCCGACGTCGTGCTCGCCGGCGGTGCGGAGAGCATGAGCAACGCCGCGTTCTACTCCACCGACCTGCGCTGGGGTCCGAACTCGGGCAACCTCACCCTGCACGACGCCCTCGCCCGCGGTCGCACGACCGCCGGCGGCGTGAACCACCCCGTCCCCGGCGGCATGATCGAGACCGCGGAGAACCTGCGCCGCGAGTACAGCATCTCCCGTGCGGAGCAGGACGAGTTCTCGCTGCGCTCACACCAGCGCGCCGTCGCCGCCCAGGCCGAGGGCCGGTTCAAGGACGAGATCATCCCGGTGACGGTGAAGAGCCGCAAGGCCACCGCCGTCATCGACACCGACGAGCACCCGCGGGCCGACTCCAGCATGGAGACCCTCGGCCGGCTGCGTCCCATCATGGGCCGCGAGGACGCCGAGTCCACCGTCACCGCCGGCAACTCCAGCGGCCAGAACGACGGCGCCTCGGTCTGCGTCGTCACCCACCCCGAGGCCGCCGAGCGGCTCGGCCTGCGTCCGCTGGCCCGCCTGGTCAGCTGGGCCGTCGCCGGCGTCGAACCGTCGCGGATGGGTATCGGCCCGGTCCCCGCGACCGCGAAGGCGCTCGACCGCGCCGGCCTGAAGCTCTCCGACATCGACCTGATCGAACTCAACGAGGCGTTCGCCGCGCAGGTCCTCGCCTGCACCCGCGAGTGGGGCTTCCCCGCCGGCGACTGGTCCGCCGCCGACTGGGACCGCTTCAACGTCAACGGTTCCGGCATCTCCCTCGGCCACCCCGTCGCCGCCACCGGCGGTCGCATCCTGGCCACCCTGCTCCACGAGATGCACCGCCGCGAGGTCCGCTACGGCCTCGAGACCCTCTGCATCGGCGGCGGCCAGGGCATCACCGCCATCTACGAGCGCATCGCCTCCTGACCCACCCGCGCCACCGGCCGGGGCTTCGGCCCCGGCCGGTGGTGTTCCGCGGAACCGTCCGCGGGTCGTGGACAGGCCCCGCCCGGCGTGAGATTCACGCTCCGTGACCTTTGCGGCCGGCGTTTTGTCCCTTTCATCCGCTGGATGGATGGGGTCGTTCCTACACGGGTCGCCGTGGGGGTATTCCTGTCCGATTTGCCCCCCACAAGGCTACCGTGATCGTTCTGCGTGCTCGCTGGCGGCGATGTTCCTGGTGGGCCCGGTGCGGAGGGTGACGTTGTTGCCGGGGTGTCGGGCGGCGCACCGGATCCTGATGGTTCTCGGTGTGGTCGCGAAACTGAGGTGCGATCGCACCGTGACTCCTGATAAAAGATCTGCCATGGTTCACATTGATCAGGATGACGGTTTTCTTGATCCGGTGGTTTACGGCGAAGCGATCGCCGATGAATATGACGGGTGGTTTTCCGGCCCGGACCGCCAGGCCGCCGCATTCGACGCCGCCGAGTTCCTGCATGCGAAGGCCGGTGCGGGGCCGGCGCTGGAACTTGGTATCGGAACCGGCCGGGTAGCGCTTCCGCTCGCGGCACTGGGGACGAAGGTGGTCGGCATCGACGCCTCGCCGCGGATGCTGGGCCGACTGCGAGACAAGCCCGGTGGGTCCGATATCGAGCTCAGGCTCGCAGACTTCGCCGACCTCGCCGGATTCGATGTGCCCGGTGAGCAGTTCGCGCTGGTCTACGTCGTGTTCAGCACGTTCTGCGGGCTTGCGGACCAGAACGCGCAGGTCGGCTGCTTCGTCAAGGTGGCGGCGGCGCTGCGGCCCGGCGGTTGGTTCGTGCTGGAGACGTTCGTCCCCGATCCCACCCGCTGGGAGCGCGGGCAGCGGTTGGACGTCGACCGTTTCACGGGGGAGTCCACGCACCTGAACGCGGCGGTCCATGACCCGGTGACCCAGCGGATTCGCAACCGGAGGATCGTCCTCGGGCCGGGCGGGGTGCGGACCTACCCGGTCGACCTGCGGGACGTCTGGCCGAGTGAGCTGGATCTGATGGGCCGGATCGCCGGGCTGGAGCTGGCCGAACGGTGGGCGGGCTGGGCCGGCGAACCGTTCACCGCCACGAGCGGCTACCACGTCTCCGTCTGGCGCAGGCCGTTGGCGTGATCGTCTGACCTCGCTGCCGAGCAGGGTGGCTGGGAGCTGGCTGGCCCGCATCGGGGCTCAGGCCGCATCAGGGCTCAGGCCGTGGCACCGACGGCTTGGTGGTCATACCGAGGGTTATGAGCCGTGATGCCGAGGGTTGTTCGGGAATTCAGGGGCTACAGGCCGAACAACCCTCGGCATCAGAAACGAGAACGACGTTCCCGAGGTTCTGTACCGCGGTCGGAGATCAGGAGCGGGCCTGATCTCCGGGAAACGACCAGGGACGCGGCTGCCGGTGTGGAACCGCCGCGACCTGGGGTCAGGACCTGGGCTTGGGGGCGACGGGCTCGGGGCGGCCGGGCTGCTCGCCGCCGCGGGCCTCACCGTAGGCGCGCTTGGGGACCATGACCTTGCGGCGGTAGATGCAGACCAGGGTGCCGTCCTGGTTGTGGCCGCGGGTCTCGACGGTGACGATGCCGCGGTCGTCCTTGGACTTCGACTCGACCTTGTCCAGGACGGTCGACTCGCCGTAGATCGTGTCGCCGTGGAAGACCGGTGCGACGTGGCGCAGGGACTCGACCTCGAGGTTCGCGATCGCCTTGCCGGAGACGTCGGCGACGGACATCCCGAGCAGCAGCGAGTAGACGTAGTTGCCGACGACCACGTTCCGCTTGAACTGGGTGGTCTTCTCGGCGTAGTTCAGGTCGAGGTGCAGCGGGTGGTGGTTCATCGTGATCAGGCAGAACAGGTGGTCGTCGTACTCGGTGACCGTCTTGCCTGGCCAGTGCTTGTAGACGGCGCCGACCTCGAACTCCTCGTAGTACCGGCCGAACTGCATGGGTCGCCTCGATCTCGTGATGATGGGGTCGTGGTCAGTGGCGGTACGGCGACTCGCCGGCCGACGTGGCGTCCGTCGGCCGGCGAGCGGGACGTCAGCCGTTGAGGCGGTAGTCCTTGAGCAGGGCGCGGCTGATGATGCGCTTCTGCACCTCGGACGTGCCCTCGCCGATGAGCATGAACGGGGCCTCGCGGTAGAGGCGCTCGATCTCGTACTCCTTGGAGTAGCCGTAGCCGCCGTGGATGCGGAACGACTCGGTGGTCACCTCGAAGCAGTACTCGCTGGCCAGGTACTTCGCCATGCCGGCCTCGACGTCGTTGCGCTGGCCCGAGTCCTTCTTGCGGGCGGCGCTGACCATCATCAGGTGGCCGGCCTCGACCTTGGTGGCCATCTCGGCGAGCTTGAAGGCGATGGCCTGGTGGTCGGCGATCTGGCGGCCGAAGGTGTGCCGCTGCTGGGCGTAGGCGATCCCGAGCTCGAAGGCGCGGATCATGATGCCGCAGGCGCGGGCGGCGACGTTGACCCGGCCGACCTCGACGCCGTCCATCATCTGGTAGAAGCCGCGCCCGGCCTTCTCGGCGCCGCCGAGGATCGACGAGGCGGGCACGCGGTGGCCGTCGAGGATCATCTCGGTGGTCTCGACGCCCTTGTAGCCGAGCTTCTCGAGCTTGCCGGGGATGGAGAGGCCGTTGGAGGTGCCGAAGCCCGGCTCCTTCTCCAACAGGAACGTGGTCATGTTCTTGTAGACCGAGTCGGAACCCTCGTCGGTCTTCACCAGGGTGGCGACCACGCTGGAGCGGGCCCCGTTGGTCAGCCACATCTTCTGGCCGTTGATGACGTAGTCGTCGCCGTCACGGGTCGCGCGGGTGGTGATCGCGGCGACGTCGGAGCCGCAGCCGGGCTCGCTCATCGAGAACGCGCCGCGGACGTCCCCGGTGGCCATCTTCGGCAGCAGCCGGGCCTTCTGTTCCTCGCTGCCGTGCTGCGCGACGAGGTAGGCGACGATGAAGTGGGTGTTGATCACACCGGAGACGCTCATCCAGCCGCGGGCGATCTCCTCGACCACCAGGGCGTAGGTGAGCAGCGACTCGCCGAGGCCGCCGTACTCCTCGGGGATCATGATGCCGAACAGCCCCATGTCCTTCATCGCGTTGATGATCTCTTCGGGGTACTCGTCCTTGCGCTCGAGGTCACCCGCGTTCGGCAGGATCTCCTTGTCCACGAAGGTGCGCACGGCCGCCAGGATGTCGGCCTGGATGTCGGTGAGCCCGTCGGTCTGCGCGATCCTGCCCATGTCCAGCTCCTCGTCGTCTGTCGCGGGGCGCCACCTCGGGCGGCGGTGGTGCGGGGGCGGCGGTGGTGCGGTGTGGCGGTGTGGCGGTGTGGCGGCCGGGGTCGTCCCTCGGTCGTCCCCGCCCTGACCGTAAGGGAACCGGGGGTGCGCACGCCCGGCGTTGTGACCGCCGACGGACAGGACGCTGTCACGCCCGGCCACGCGTGCCCGCGGGCGAGTGCCACGGGCGGGCGCCGCCGCGCTCCCGGAGCGGGACAACAGCGAGCTTATTAACATGGTCCACCCGATCCGGGCAACACGCCTCGAAGCCGGGTTTCCCGGCCGGCGAGAACGTCTTCGGTCGCCGTGTCGCGGCACACATCCCGGGCTGGTCCGGTGTGGGAGCGATCGGTTGCGGCCGGGCGGTGGCACCCCTACCATTTGAAGCGTTTTTCACTATGTCTGTTGCGGATCATGTCTGTTGCGGGATCGAACCGTCGCGGGGGAGCCCTCGACCGTGGCGCGCAGCGGCGGTGCCCATAACGCCATAACAGCAGAAACACTGATCTGGATTCGGGTGGTGACGGTCGGGTGAGCAGCGAGATCATCGACGAGGTCGTAGCCTCGGTACGCCGTTTTGTGCGCGAAGAGGTTGTACCCGCCGAGACGGAGATCGAGGAGAAGGACTCGATTCCGGACCGCATTCGCGTGGCGGCCGCGGACATGGGTCTTTTTGGTTTCGCCATTCCGGAGATCTACGGCGGCCTCGGCCTTTCGATGAGCGAGGAGGCGCGGCTGGTATTCGAACTCGGTTACACCACGCCGTCCTTCCGCTCGATGTTCGGGACGAACAACGGAATCGCCGGCCACGTCCTGCTCGAAGGCGCCACCGAGGAGCAGAAGAAGGCATATCTGCCGAAGATCGCCTCGGGTGAGTGGGTGGCGTCCTTCGCGCTGACCGAGGAAGGCGCGGGTTCCGACCCGGCCGGCCTTGCCACCACGGCCCGGCGCGACGGTGACGACTGGGTCATCAACGGTTCGAAGCGTTACATCACCAACGCGCCGAACGCCGATGTCTTCATGGTCTTCGCCCGTTCCGAGGAGGGCTCGTCGGGCGGCCGGGGCATCAGCACGTTCATGGTGGAGCGCGGCACCCCCGGGCTGCGGGTGGCGCCGAAGGACCCGAAGATGGGGCAGGCCGGGGCCTGGACCGCGGACGTCTACTTCGACGACCTGCGGGTCAGCGCCGACACCCTGATCGGCGGCCCGGCTGGTGAGGGCCGCGGCTACGCCACGGCGATGAAGTGCCTGGCCCACGGGCGCATCCACATCGCCGCGCTGTGCGTGGGTATGTCGCAGCGTCTGGTGGACGAGTCGGTGGCCTACGCCTCCCAGCGGGTGCAGGGCGGCAAGGTGATCGGCGAGCACCAGCTCATCCAGGGCCTGCTGGCGGACTCGGTGACCGACCTGCACGCGTCCCGGGCCCTGGTGAAGGAGGTCGCCGCCGCGTTCGACGACGGCAGCGACCGGCGGATCGGCCCGTCCACCGCGAAGTACTTCGCCTCGGAGGCGGTGGGTCGTATCGCCGACCGCGCCGTGCAGATCCATGGTGGTAGCGGGTACATGCGTGGCGTGCCGGTGGAGCGTTTCTACCGGGACGCCCGACTGTTCCGTATCTACGAGGGCACGAGCCAGATCCAGCAGCTGGTGATCGCACGCAACGTGCTGCGCGACGCCCGCTGAACCAGCGCTTCTCAGACGATTTCGATGGATGTGGGTGTGCGGTGAGCACTTATACCTTCCCGGTGGAGGCGGGCGCGGTCCTGCTGTTCTCCCGGGCCGTCGGCTATCCGGACTCCGCCTACGGCGACGGGACGGCCGGCGCTCCGCCGACCTTCACGCAGTCCGGTGCCCAGTTCGACCCGGAGTTCCATCTGCGCCCGAAGTACGGCGAACCGTGGCGCGGTTCCGGCCGCACCCCGTCGGGTGTGCCCACCCCGGCGACATCCGGTGGTGGCAGCCTGCATGCCGAGCAGAGCTACGAGTACCACCGTCCGGTCCGGGTCGGTGATGTGCTCACCGCCGTCCAGATTCCCGGCAAGGAATGGGAGAAGGCCGGGCGGCGTGGTGGTTCGCTGACGTTCCGGGAGACCATCACCGAGTTCCGGGACGCGGCCGGCGAGCTGGTGGTGACGGCACGTTCCGTCGTCGTCATCCCGTCGAAGGTCGTCGAGTCCCCGGCCGAGGGTGGCGCGACGGCGGGGGTGGCGCAGTGAGCCCGCGCACGGCCGCCGCCGCTGACATCGCTGTCGGTGACACCGTCGAGACGGTGCTGACCGAGGATCTCACCCGAACCCGGCTGGTCATGTACGCCGGGGCGTCCGGCGACTACAACCCGCTGCACACCGACGACGTGTACGCCCGGGAGGCCGCCGGCTACCCCGGTGTGTTCGCCCACGGCATGCTCACCATGGGGATGACCGGCAAGGCCGTCACCGACTTCATCGGCGACGGTGAGCTGCTGCGCTACGGCGTGCGCTTTCGCAGCCAGGTCTGGCCCGGTGACCGGCTCGTCGCCACCCTGACGGTGACCGGCATCACCGAGTCGGACGGCCGTCGGATCGTCGAGCTGGACGTCGTCACCGTCAACGGCGACGGCGTCCAGGTCATCAGCGGCACCGCCGCCGCCGCGCTGCCGGCCTAGCCGCCGTGGGAGAAACGCCCCCCGCGTCCCAGACCACGGCGTCCCAGGCCACGGCGTCCCAGAGGGTGGCGCTGGGCGAGCTGGCACCGGAGGACACGGTGCTGCGTCAGCTGGACGACGACGGGGTGCTGCTGCTCACCCTCAACCGGCCGGGACGGCGCAACACCTGGGCGTATGACATGGAGCTGCGCTACGTCGCGCTGCTGGACGAGGCCATGGCCGATCCCGGCGTCCGGGTGATCGTGCTGACCGGCGCCGGTGAGGCGTTCTGCGCCGGGATGGACATGGAGGTGCTGCGCCGGGCGACGACCGATCCGAGTTTCGTCCGCCCGGTGCGTCCCTCGGCGACGATCCCGCGCACGGTGCCCAAGCCGATCATCGCCGCTGTCGACGGGGCGTGCGCCGGGGTCGGGTTCGTCCAGGCCCTCATGGCCGACCTGCGGTTCACCACCGCCCGGTCGAAGTGGACGACGTCGTTCACCCGCCGGGGACTGATCGCCGAGGACGCCGTCACCTGGCTGCTGCCCCGGCTCGTCGGCGCCGGGCACGCCGCCGACCTGCTGTTCTCCGGCCGGGTCGTGCGCGGCGACGAGGCCGTTCGGATGGGGCTCGCCAACCGGCTGGTCGAACCCGACGAGCTGCTGCCCGCGGCCCTGGACTGGGCCCGGGACGTGGCCCGTAACTGCTCCCCGTGGGCGGTCGCCCAGGTCAAGCAGCAACTGGCCCGCGATAACGCGGCGGACATCGAACAGTCCCGGCTGGCCGCGAACACCGTCCTGGACGTCGCTCGGGGCAAACCCGACTACCGGGAGGGGGTCGCGTCCTTCCGTGAACGCCGCCCGCCGCGCTTCGAGGGCCTGCCCGCCGACCATCCCCGCATCGTCCTGGCAGTCGAGCCGGACGCGCCGCCGTCGCACTGACGGTTCGTCGCACTGACGGTTCGTCGCACTGCGCGGCCCAGGTCAGGACCGGGGGGCGGGGGGGGGGGGGGGGCCGCCCCCGGGGGGGGGGGGGGGGGGGTCTGAGGGGGGCAAGTCGGGACTGCCTCTGGATCCCGTTCCTGCGACAGGTGGTTCGCCAGCCTGGTGGAGGTGGAGGAGCCCGATGAG
>NZ_JALKFW010000187.1:0-50232 GCF_023243055.1 Frankia sp. AgPm24
CACCACCCCACCACCCCCCTCGACCTCCTCGGCGAATAACACCCACCACCCGCGCCACCGCGGACACAGCGCCACAGCCAGCCCGCCGGGCAGGTGTCGGGTGCGTGGTCGTCCGTCCGCGGTGCGCGAGGGAGACCACGAGATCCCTGTACGCTCGCCGGCATGAGTTCTGGGCGGGTACGGGTCCGGTTCGCGCCGTCTCCCACCGGCATCTTTCATGTCGGTGGGGCGCGTTCGGCGCTGTTCAACTGGCTGGTGGCGCTGCGCGCAGGCGGCGACTTCGTGCTGCGCGTCGAGGACACCGACGCCTCCCGCAACCGGCCGGAATGGACCGACGGCATCATCAGCGCCCTCGACTGGCTGGGCATCAGCCCCGGCCGGTACGAAGGCCCCGTCCTGCAGTCGTCGCGGGCGCAGGCCCATCGGGACGCCGCCGCCCGCCTCCAGCAGGCTGGCCTGGCCTACTTCTGCGACTGCACCCGTGAGCTGCTCGCCGAGCGCACCGGCAACCCCCAGCGCGGGTACGACGGCCACTGCCGTGACCGGGGTCTGACCGCCGGCCCCGGGCGGGCGCTGCGGTTCCGCACCCCCGACGAGGGCGTGACGGTCGTGCGGGACCTCATCCGCGGCGAGCCGCAGTTCGCCAACGACACCCTTGAGGACTTCGTCATCGCCCGGGCCGACGGCTCGGCGGTGTTCCTGCTCGCCAACGTCGTCGACGACCTCGAGATGGGCATCACCCACGTCATCCGGGGTGAGGAGCACCTGCCGAACACGCCCAAGCAGCAGCTGCTGTGGGCGGCCCTCGGCGCACCCGAACCGCCGGTGTGGGCGCATGTCCCCGTCATCGTCAACGAGAAGCGGCAGAAGCTGTCCAAGCGTCGCGACAAGGTGGCGCTCGAGTCCTACCGCGACGAGGGCTACCTGCCCGCGGCGATGAAGAACTACCTGATGCTGCTCGGCTGGGCACCGCCCGGCGACCAGGAGATCGTCGCCTGGGAGACCATCGAGACCACCTTCGACCTGGCCGATGTCAAGCCGTCGCCGGCGTTCTTCGACGAGAAGAAGCTGCGGGCGTTCAACGGCGAGTACATCCGGGCCCTCACGGTGGACGAGTTCGCCGCCGCCGTCCGGCCGTGGCTGAGCGCGCCGGCGGCGCCCTGGCCGGCCGACGCGTTCGACCCGAAGGTGTTCGCGGCCGTGGCCGAGCTCGCGCAGTCCCGGCTGTCGGTGCTCGCCGAGATCGTTCCCATGGTCGACTTCCTCTTCCTCCCCGAGGCCCCCGTGGACGACGCGGCCTGGGCGAAGGCGATGAAGGGTCCCGCCGCGGTGCTGCTCGCCGACGTCCACGAACACTTCGGCACCGTCTCCTGGACGGCGGACGCGCTGAAGTCGGCGCTGCTGGAGATCGGCGAGCGGCACGGCCTGAAGCTCGCCAAGGCCCAGGCCCCCGTGCGCGTCGCCGTGACCGGGCGCTCCGTCGGCCTGCCCCTGTTCGAGTCCCTCGAGCTCCTCGGCCGGGACGCCACCCGCGACCGCCTCGCCACCGCCCGCGCCCGCCTCGCCGACACCGCGGCCGCCACCACCGACTGAGCCCAGGGCCTGAGGGCTGTGGCTGTGGCTGGGCATCGTTCGGCGGCGCGCTCCGGGCGCGCTGACTGACCCGGATGGTTCGTCAATGCGGCCAACTGGTCACCGCATGAGAACAGTCGAGCGCCGACTGTGTTGAACGTTCCATAACAAGTAAGGCAATCGGGGCTCGATGCCGAAAGACCGCCGGAAAGGACTTGAGCCCGGGTCGCGGCTGGGACGGGCCGCGACCCGGGCTGGGCACACCCACCGAAGGTCGGGGTTACCTTCGCCGGGTGGAGCTCTGGTCGGCCGGATCGACGGGAGCAGCACCAGTGCGTCATGGCCTTGGGGGTTCCGCAGCCGCTCCCGCGTCGAATCCGACAGACACAGCACATCTCCCGCGACCTAAAGGATTCTTAAGATCATCGAAAGACAAGCTGTGAACCCGTCATCACCGTTCGTCAAATAGGCGAACGCAATCCGTCATAACGCCCGCAGGCGCCACGCCTTCCGGGCACCACCATCGGGCCGCCCCGCTCCCGAGCGCTTCCCAGATCTCCCCCAGTGCCCCATCAGCTACAGATGGTTGCCAGATGGGCATCCTGGGTTCACGACTGACACCTCTCGCTGGAGTCCGGCGACGCCCCGGACCCGGCGGCTCGGGGATCGTCAGGCGGCCCGGGGACCGTCCGGGGGGCGTCAGGGCTCGTCGTGACCGCGATCAGCGGCGCCACGTGGGACGCGCTGGCGAGGCCGCAGCGCCGCCCACTCGTCGGCCCAGGCCGCCAGTGGCTCGAGGACTCCCTGCAGCCGCCGGCCGTGCGCGGTGAGCCGGTACTCGCCGACCTCGTCCACTTCGACGATCCCGCCCTCGCGCAGCTCCCGCAGCCGCTGGGTGAGCTGCGCCGCGGGTGCGTCCAACCGGGCCTCGAGCGTGCGGAACGACTCCGCCCCGGCCCGTAGCCGCCAGTAGACGCCCAGCGCGTACCGGCGCCCCAGCAGTTCCACCAGGGCGGCCAACGCCACCGGCGCCCCCACCCCACCAGGCGGCCCGCCAGCGGGCGATCCGCCAGCGGAGGGCCTCCCGCCGGCTGACTCCCCCGCGTTGCCCTGTCCCCCGCGGCGTCCGCCGCCCCGTCCACCTGGACTCAACGGGCATCCATCCCTACTCGCCGTCCCGACACCAGCGCCGCTCCCGGCCACCGACCTCACCGAGCGTGCGGCATCTCCGGAGACCAGATGGTCGCAGAAAGCCACGCGGGTCGCGACAGGGGCAATCGCGTCCGATCTGCCCCCCCACGACGGCCCGGGTAGCCGCCCGCCGCTCTTCTCGACCGGGAGCGACCGTCCTGATGGGTGCGCAGCGTCACAGCGATCGCGGTGCCGGCGGGGAAGGGGCGAGCGCCGCGGGGCACCTGGGCGGGGGCCCCGCCCGCGGCCCGGTCGGGTCAGTCGACCATCAATGGGTACTCACGGAGCTGACACCGTTGGAGCTATGTGCCGCCAGCGGACGGAACGGGAGCGTCCTGGGCGGCTCGGGCTCGATGCCGAGCAGGCCACGCGCCCGCTGGAAGGCCGCACCAGCCTGCGCGGAGATCAGACCGGCCGCACCCTGGACCTCGGGCCGCTCACGGATCTCCCGCGCCTGACGCATAATCGCGTCATACTGCTCCCGCCCAGCTCGGGCGCCGAGGACGTAACCGACGCCAAGTGCGACGACGACGCTGGGCCTGATCCGCATGTTGCCTCCCAGAAGACCGAGGGACGTGCCGGCGGTGATCTACCGGCCGGTTGGCGTTGGGACACCAGATCGATTCCTACCCCATGCCCAGGACGGCCTGAACCTCAGGTAGGCTGACTGCGTCAGGTGCTGCGGCACCCGATCCCGCGTAGCTCAATTGGCAGAGCAGCCGGCTGTTAACCGGCAGGTTAGAGGTTCGAGTCCTCTCGCGGGAGCCTCTGCCCAGCTCGGGCACTTGATCAGCGATCACATCAAGATCAAATCTGCAGGATGTCCTCGGAGAACTCTGCATCGGACTCGGCCTGCCGACCGCTCCGGCCCCGCCCGCCGGGGAGACCCGCGCAACGCACCGGGCAGCCTCTGCTTCCGAACCTACAGATCCGGATGGCCATGGGCAGCTCCAGTGGCGATCCGGCCTGCTCTGCACCTCGCCGAGGACGGATACGTCGGTACGGCCAAGGTCAACCGGAACAGGGCAGGATGCGCGGAAGTGGTCTGGGGGTCACGCTGCGGAACTGCGACAGGTGGGGTCGACCGGTCCGTCGCTGTCCCTGGTCGGCCTGGGCTGCAACAACTTCGGTATGAAGGACGAAGTTCTCGCCACGACCGAAGCACGAGCCGTACCTGCCCGGCGCGCTGCGCCAGCGGATCACGCAGGCCGTCGAGACCAGCCTGCACCGGCTTGGCCCCGACCGGATCGACCTCTACTACCAGCACTTCGTGGATGCCGACACGCCGGTGGAAGAAGCACTGGAAACCCTCGGTGATCTTGTCACCGGGCGAACGCCGCCCGGTGCTCGGCCGCGAACTCGGCGATGGTGCGCGGCGGGCGGCCCGTCAGAGCCTGGACGGCGTTGCTGGTGTGCTCGGCGTGGCCCTGGCGGAGCAGGGCGTAGATCATGACCACGTTGTCCGCCAGCCAGGCCGGCGCGCCGAGACCGAGGAGGGCCGCCCGGGCGGCCTGGTCCGAGACTTCGGTGTAGCGGACCTCGCGCCCGGTCGCGGTCGTCAGGGCCACACCGACGTCGGCGAAGGTGATCGCCTGGGGTCCGGTGAGGACATGGGTCCGTCCCTCGTGGGCCTGCCCGCCGATGTTGGTGTCCGGGCCGGTGCCGGCGAGCAGTGCGGCCACGCCCGCCGCCGCCACGTCCGCCGGGTCGATCATCGCGATCCGGGCGTCACCCGCCGCGGCGAACAGCGTTCCGCTGGTGCGGACCGGCTCTGCCAGGGCGAACAGGTTCGACATGAAGAAGGCCGGTCGCAACACGACCGATGGCACCCCACAGGTCGCGAGCTGCTGCTCGATCCGGCCATGCGCGTCCAGGAACAGCTGCGGCGCACCGATCTGCGCGCCGAGCGCCGACAGCTTGACGATGCGCTTCACCCAGCCGGCCGCGGCCGCGTCGATCACCGTGGTCTCCTGGGGCTGCTGCGCCGGACTGTTGGCGGTGCTGAGGAACACCCGGTCGACGCCTCGCATCGCCCGGCGCACCGAGGCCGGGTCGGACAGGTCCCCGACCGCCCACCGCACCCCGTCACCGTCCGAACCGAACTGGGACGCGGCGCGGTCGGCATCCCGCACGAAGGCCCGCACCGCCACCTGACGCCGACGCAACTGCCGGACGACCTGCGAGCCGACAGTCCCGGTCGCTCCGGTCACGAGCACCGTCGTCATCGTCCGCCACCACCCGGAGAGACCGCTGGCGCTGAACAACCCTGGACGACGCTCCCGCCGGGCGGACCGGTCGTCGGACTCGGCGCGATGTTGGCGTTGTGGCGGAACACGTTGGTCGGGTCGAACCGGTCCTTGAGTGCCCGCAGCCGTCCCAACCGGGAGCCGTAGGCCGCCTCGACCCCGGCGTCACCCTCGTCGGAGACGAAGTTCGCGTACACCCCGGTGCTCTCCTGGCCGAGGGCCGCCCAGCCGGCCCGGGCCCAGGCCCGGTGCTGGTCGCCGTCGGGATCGTCGGGATCGCGGGGATCAGCGGGTGGCCAGGCGGCGATGACGCTGACGTCGAAGCCGACCTCGCGCGGGCCGACCGCGGTCGCCGTGGCGTCCACCCGGCTGGCCGCGCCGCCGATCGCCCAGCCGTTGATCTGCGCAAACGGGCTGGTCGCCGAGGCCATCAGGTCGACGAGAGCGTCGATGGTGGCATCCGACAGGGTGGCCAGCCGGTGCGACTTCCAGTAGTAGTGCCGGCCGTGCGGGGATCCGCCGTCGTGCATGGTCTGCAGAGCCTGGTAGGGCATCGGCCGCACGGCGTCGACGATCGGCCCGGCGAGGCCGCGCAGCGCCGCCGTGGCCGCGAGCCCGGCCGCCGGGTCCCCCGTCCAGGCCAGCACCACGCCGAGCACGGGCGTGCCGACGGCCTCCAGCGGGATGATCGGGATGGGCGGGGCGCTGGTCAGCGCGAAGGTGAGGCCCAGTTCGTCCGGGGCGCCGGGAGCGAACTCGCGCAGGTACCGCAGCACCGTCGGGGCGGCCTCGATCGGCCAGAACACCGGCCCGCCCAGGATCATCGGGCCCACCGGATGCAGCCGGTACTCGAACGAGGTGGCGATCCCGAAGTTCCCACCGCCGCCGCGCAGCCCCCAGAACAGCTCGGGCTCGTGCTCGGCATCGACCCGGAGGCGCTCGCCGGTCGCCGTGATCAGCTCGACACCCAGCAGGTTGTCGACGGTGAGTCCGTGGCGGCGCATGAGGTGGCCGAGGCCGCCGCCGAGGGTGAGCCCGCCGATACCGGTGTGACTGACCACACCGCCGACGGTGGCCAGGCCGTACTGCTGGGTTGCCGCATCCAGTTCGGCCCAGACGAGACCGCCCGCGGCCCGAGCGGTCCGGGCTGCCGGGTCGACCGAGACCGACTTCAGCAGCGAAAGATCGATCATCAGGCCGTCGTCGCACACCGCATGGCCCGCCACCGCATGGCCACCGCCACGCACCGACACCGGCAACTGACGATCATGCGCGAAGCGGATCGCCTCAATCACATCGTCGGCTCCCGCACACCGGGCGATCAGCGCCGGACGTCGGTCGATCGCCCCGTTCCACACCCGTCGGGCCTGCTCGTAGCCTTCCTCCCCCGGCTGCAGCAACGCGCCCCGGAAGCGGGAGCGCAGCGCGGACGCCGGCCGCAGCCCGGCCGGTTCACGAACCGTTCCCGCCCGGTCGATCCCGATGTCTTCAGCCTCACTGTGGTCGGTCCTGCTGTGGTCGGTCCTGCTGTGGTCGGTCCTGCTGTGGTCGGTCGCTGTCATGACCACGTGGCTCCTCACCGTCTCGCCGCCGGCACCGTTGCGGCGGCTGTCGAGGGCAAGATTCGCGGACCGACCGTTCCAACGGCGTTCCACGAGCCGTTCCCGGCTGACCGACCGACAGGCTCGGACCACCGACAGGCTCGGACCACCGACAGGCTCAGGGCGCCAGCAGGCTCAGGGCATCGTCGTGGTCCGGCGACCCGGCCGCGGTCGTGAGCTCGTCGACGAGCTGGGTCAACCGCGCCCGCTCACGCTGCGCGGCCCGTGCCCCGGGTGGGACCGCGGCGTCCGGACGGGCCGCCAGCCGCACCGCCGACACGGCGGCCCGCAGCTCGAACAGCCGGGCGCCCTGATGCTGCGCCGCCCGCCGGGCGCCGTCCAGCTCGGCAGCGACCAGGTCGGCGCCGACGCCGGTCCGGGCGAGGAACTCGGCCCGCAGCCGCCGTGCCTCCGACTCCCACGTGCACACCCCGTCGGCGGCGGCGATCAGCTGATCGGCAGCGGCGAGCCCGGCGGTGATGTCACCGGCGACCGCCGTGGCCGCCAGCTGGACACGCACCACCATCGCGCGTGCCCCGGGCGCCGGATCGACGGTGCTCAGCTGTGCCAGCACGGCACGGATGGCGGCCAGTCCGACGTCCCGGCGGCCGTCCAGGACGGCGAGATGGCCGGTGAGAGCCCGAGCCACCAGCAACGCGGGATCATCCGGGCGGCCCGGGATCGGCACGTCCCGCTCGTCGACGTCGGACGACAGCGCGGCGACGTGCGCGCGCAGGCCCGCCTCGTCCCGCAGCTCGAGGCAGAGCAGGGCCCCGAAGACCCGGGCGGAGGCCAGGGTCGCGGGATGGCCGAGATGCCTGGCCCAGGCCAGGGCGGCCCCGGCGGCTTCCAGAGCAGCCTTGCGGCGCCCGAGCAGCCAGCAGGTCATCGCCAGCCGGCTGGTGCACACCACCCGGGGATCCAACCAGTAGCGGACGGCGTAGGTGTCCCGGTCCGCCGGGTCGTACGCCGTGATCGCAGCGTCGAAATGCCGCTGTGCCGCCGGTGGTCGTCCCTGCCAGAACTCCGCGATGCCGAGCACGTACCCGGCCTCGACGACGAGCACGCCCGCGCCCGCACCGTCACCAGATCCCAGCGCGAGCAGCTCGGCACCATGCCGGCGGGCCGCCGGGAAGTCGCCGCGGGTCAGGCTCGCCAGGGCCAGCGAGCACACCAGCGGTGCCGGCAGCCCGCGTCCGAGTGCCCGGGACAGCTCCGCGGCCCGCCGGTGGATCTGCGCCACCCGGGGCGAGGCGAAGGTCTCGACCACCACCAGATGAGCCGCGGTCGCCTCCAGCAGGGCCAGTTCTCGTGCGTTCCGACCCGGCCCGCCGGGAAGCGAGCCGATCAGGTCCACCGCATGATCGAGCAGGCGCAGCGCTTCGACGTGGGCGTAGAGCAACGCCGCCGCGTCGGCCGCCCGCTGGTACCAGCCGATGGCCTGCTCCAGCGCCCCGCCCAGCTCGAGGTGGCGGGCCAGCCGTGCGCCGACCAGGCCGGGGTCGGCGCTGTGCTGACACTCCAGGGCACGGGCCACCTGCAGATGATGGTGGCGCCGCCGGGCCGGCCGGAGCAGGGCGTAGGCGACCTCCCGCAGCCTGCCGTGGCTGAAGTCGTAGCTGTCCGCGCCGTGTTCGCGCACGATGCGCCGCTGCCACAGCTCGTCGAGTGCCTGGACGAACCGGTCGCCGTCGGCCGGCTTCCCCGGCTCGACCCCGGCGGCCCGGGCCAGCACCTCGACGGTGAAGTCGCGGCCGATGGTGGCGGCGACGCCGAGCAGCTCGATCGCCTCCGGCGACAGCCGGGCCAGCCGGGATTCGATCGCTGCCTGGACCCGAGGGGTCAACCCGCCGGCTCCGGGATGGCCGTCGGCCGCCCGCAGTGCCTCGATCACGAACAGCGGGTTTCCCTCGGTGTCCGCCTGCAACCGGTCGACGACGGCGGGGTCGACGTCGCGCCCGGTGACCAGACGGGCCAGCGCGGCGGTCTCGGCTGGTTCGAACCGGGGCAGGTCGAGTTCGGTCATCCGGTCGCCGCCGCGCAGTGCGGTGACCAGGGCGGCGAGTGGTTGGCCGGGCCCGATCTCCTCCTGCCGGGCGGTCGCGGCGACCAGCAGCCGGGCCCGGGGCGCGAACCGGAGCAGATAGTGCAGGAAACGCAGTGACTCCGGATCGGCCCAGTGCAGGTCGTCTGCGACGAGCAGCACCGGCGCACCCGTGGCCAGGATGGTCCTGGCGACCGTGTCGAACAGCCGCTGGCGCAGTTCGTCCTCCGGCAGCGGCCGGGGCGGTGCCAGCCCCGGCACCTCGGTGAGCAGTTCGGGCAGCAGCCGTGCCAGCTCGCCCAGCTGCTCGGGCCGGGCGCGGCGCACCCGGTCGGCGAGTGGCTCGGTCCGCAGCCAGGACACGATCAGCCCGTAGGCGAGCACACCCTCCGCCGCATGGGCACCGGCCGAGGCGGTGACCGCACCGTGGTGCGCGCACCAGGACCGGAACTCCTCGGTCAGCCGGGTCTTGCCGATCCCGGCCTCACCGGTGAGCAGGACGAGCTGGGAGCGCCCCGCCGCGGCGGCCCGCCAGGTGTCGGTGAGCACAATGCGTTCGGCGGCCCGCCCGACAAGCGCCGGCCGCATGCCGGTGGGAACGCCCACGCCGGTCGGCACGCTGCCGGCGGTCGCAGTACCTCCGGCGGTCGCAGTACCTCCGGCCCGAGCGGCCGATCGGCCGATCATCGCCTCGTACTGGCGGCGGATGGCCGGCGACGGATGGGTCCCGAGCTCGTGCTCGAAGGCGGCCACGCAGGCGTGATAGGTCCGGACCGCCCGGGCCCGGTCGCCGGCCGCATCGTGGCGGCGCATCAGTATCCGGTAGCCGGTCTCGTCGAGCGGGTCGTGGCGGAGCAGACGTTCGACGGTGTCGACGGTGTCGGCCGCGTCGCGTTCGTCGGCCAGGGCCGCGAGGCGCCGAAGCGCCGCCAGGAAACGGTTTCGCAGCCTCTCCCGCTCGGCCTGGGGCCAGTCCTCGTAGCTTCCTGCCAGCAGGTCGTCCCGGTACAGCTCGACGGCCTCGCGCAGCAACCGTTCCGGGTCGGACGGCTCGGCCTCGGCACGCGCCAGCACATCCTCGAAGGCGGCGACATCCAGCCACACCGGCGCATCGGGACGCCAGGCCAACGTCCGGGTCGTCACCGTGAGAACGTCGGCCAGGCCGTCGACCGTGCGCCGCAGGGTGTGCAGCAGGTGCCGCAGGTTCGTTCGGGCCTGCGCATCGGTCGACTCCGGCCACAGCAGGCAGGCGAGGCGCTGCCGGCTCTGCGGCACCCCGCGATGCAGCAGCAGATACGCCAACAGCGACGCGGCCCGCGCCGACCCGAGCCCGATCGCGGTGGCGCCGCCGGCGGCGCCACCGTCCCGGACCATCTCGAACTCGCCGAACATGCGGACGTGCAGCACCGGCACGGTGGGGGTCACCGTGCCGGGCAGCGCGGTCACGTCGGGCACGGTGTCAGTGTCTCGCGACCGGCGGTGTGCCGAGATGCACCGACCGACCGACGGATCAGGAGACGCCGATCGACGCCGCGTCCACCTCGACAGCGCCGGCCGCACCGGTCTGGCGCCGCTGTCGGGTGTGGGCGTACCCGACAAGGCCGAGCAGCAGCGCCAGCAGGATCGTCGACGACCCAACGAGGCAATGTTTCGGAGTTTCGTTCAGTCGCTGTGCGGCGGATCCGACGGATCCGGCCCGATCCGATTCGGCGCTGCCGGCCAGTGGCGGTAGGCAGGTGCGGGGCAGGAGGGGGCCGAGCAGCCATCCCGCGAGAACGTCCGTGGGCCGGTGTGCTCGGAGGCAGGGCCCGCCGTTCACCCTGCGACCTAACGGCCGGTGGTGCGGCGTCCGCGCAGCCGGACGGCCACCGGGACAACCGCCCACAGGACCACCAGCAGCACGAGGGCTGTGGCACCGGCGATGATCGCGGCCGTGCGTCCCTCGACGACATCGAAGATCAGCGCGACGACGCCGGAGAGGGCCAGGGCGAGCAGGGCGATACCCGCCTGGGCGACCCGGCTCGCGATCCGCACCAGAGTCCCCTTCTCCCGGCGGCCGAACACCGCCCGGTGAATGCTGACCGGCATCACGAGCAGGCCGGTGGCGCCGGCCGACAGCACGACGATGGCCAGGTACAGCACACGCTGTTCGTGGTTCAACGTCGTGAACCGTTGTTGGAACGGCAGGGAGAGCAGGAAGGCGGTCAGTACCTGCACACCGGTCTGGGCGACGCGCAGCTCCTGGAGCAGTTCGCCCCAGTTGCGGTCGGCCCGTTCGGCCGGCGTCTCGCCCCGGGCCTGCGCGGCGTCCTCGCTGTCGGGTGTTTTGTCCTGCGTCATCGCCGCACCGTAACCTCACGCCCCGAACAGCCGGGGGCATGCGTCCATCGGTGACCCACCACATCCAGATCATCGCGGATGGGCGTGGCCCGCCGAACGGTGATGCCGCGTGCGAACTCCGGCCGGGCTCCGGGCGGCGGATTTCGAGAGGTCGCACCGGGTACCTGACAGCCCGTGAGCGTGCATGCGGCAACGTCGAAGGCCCCTGACAATCCGGACGGCGGGCTGCCCGACCGGCCGGGCGGCCATGGTCCGCGACTGCCGACACGGGACGAGGTGGCCCGCCAGTGCGCGCGGGCGTCGCACTGGCCACTGCCGGCGGCGGGACGGACGCGGCAGCGCTGGTCGGCTCTGGCCGCGCTGGCCTCCAGCGACCTTGTCACCGCCCGGCTGGTGGAGGCCCATGCCGACGCGGTGGCCATCCTCGCCGAGCTTGCCGAGCTGGCCGAACCGGCCGAACCCTCGGCGACCTGCTGGGGTGTCTGGGCCGCCGAGGTGCCGGGGCATGCGGTCACCGCCCGTCCCGGGGCCGACGGATGGTGCCTGGCCGGGACGAAGCAGTGGTGTTCGGGAGCGACCCTGCTCACCCACGCCCTGCTCACCGCCACCGCGGAGCCGAGCGTGGCCGGCGAGGCGGACACAGAGCCGGGGCGGGCCCCGAAACGCAGGCTGTTCGCCGTGGCGCTCGACGATCCGGGGGTGCGGCCTGGCCCGCTCGCCTGGGCGAGCGCCGGGCTGTGGGGCAGCGACACCCGCGCGGTCCGTTTCGCCGCGGTGCCGGCCCGGCCGATCGGTGGACCGGGCGACTACCTGGACCGGCCCGGGTTCTGGATCGGCGGCATCGGTGTCGCCGCCTGCTGGTACGGCGGTGCGACAGGGGTCGCCGACCCGTTGCGTCGGCGGGTCGCCGCCGGCGGCGACCCGCACGCGGCCGCGCATCTGGGCGGGGTCGAGGTGGCGCTGGGATCGGCCCGTGACGCGCTGCGGTGCGCGGCCGACGCGGTCGACACCGCCCCCCGGGCTGATCACAGCCGGTTGGCGCGCCGGGTGCGCGCCACGGTGGCCGAGGTCGCCGCCGTCGTACTGACCCGGGTGGGACGGGCGCTGGGGCCCGCCCCGCTGGCCGGTGACCCCGCGCATGCCCAGCGGGTGGCCGACCTGGAGGTCTATATCCGCCAGGACCATGCCGAGCGCGATCTCGCGGAGCTCGGCGTCGCGGTCGCCGCCGGGGACCCGGGATGGCAGCTGTGACCAGTCTGCCCGGCGGCTACTTCGACGCCCTCTACGCGGACCGGGCCGATCCGTGGGGTTTTCGGACCCGCTGGTACGAGCAGCGCAAACGGACCGTGACCATGGCCCTGCTACCCGAACGCCGCTACGCCAGCGGGTACGAGCCGGGTTGCTCCCTCGGGGTGCTGACCCGGCTGCTGGCCGGTCGCTGTGACCGGCTGCTCGCCACCGACATCGCCCCCGCCGTGACCGCGCGGGCCGCGGCCGACCTGGCCGACCTGCCGCACGTGCGGGTCCAGGTCGCCGCGGTGCCGGCCGACTGGCCGTCGACGTCCTTCGACCTGGTGGTGCTCTCCGAGGTCGGGTACTACCTCGACGACCGGGATCTGGCGGAGCTGGCCGGACGGGCGACCGCCGGTGCCGCCACCCTGCTCGCCGTCCACTGGCGCCACCCGGTGGCCGACTACCCGCTCGGCGCCCGTGAGGTCCACGCGGCCCTCGACCGGTCGGCGACGGCTGCCGGGATGACCGCGCTGGCCACCTACCAGGACCAGGATCTGCTCGCCCAGGTCTGGTCGGACGACCCCCGCTCGGTGGCCACCCGCACCGGCATCTGGACGCCGCCACCGTGCGCCGACACACCCACGTGCGCCGACACACCCACGCGAGCAGGTAGAGGAACGTGAACGGGCCGTCACCACCCGCTCGGATAGGGGTCGTCATACCCGCCCGTGACGAGCAGGAGCTCGTCGGTCCGTGCCTGGACGCCGTGGCCACGGCAGCCGCCCATGCGGAGCTGGCCGGGATTCCCGTCACCGTCCTGGTCGTCCTGGACTGCT
Organism: Frankia sp. AgPm24; assembly: GCF_023243055.1. Classification (NCBI taxonomy): domain Bacteria; kingdom Bacillati; phylum Actinomycetota; class Actinomycetes; order Frankiales; family Frankiaceae; genus Frankia; species Frankia sp. AgPm24. The sequence goes on from NZ_JALKFW010000187.1 coordinate 13,064, forward strand.
GTCGGGACGCCACGGCGGCGCGGTGCCGGGCCCGCGGCGTACCGACGCTCAGGATCGAGCTGCGTAACGTCGGCGCGGCGCGCCGCGCGGGTTTCGCCGTGCTGATCGGCGTCGACGGTCCCGGCGGCGGTGCTCTCTGGCTGGCCACCACCGACGCTGACACCCGGGTCGCACCCGACTGGCTCGCCGTCCAGCTCCGTCTGGCCCGGGACGGTGCCGACGCCGTCCTTGGCATCGTGGAGGTCGACGACTGGAACGAGCTGCCCTCGACGCTGCCCGCGCGTTACCGGGCCGGGTACGTCCGGCTTGACGGCGCCGAGCGGTCCCATCCGCACGTCCATGGCGCGAACATGGCCGTGTCCGCCGCGGCCTACCTTCGCGCCGGCGGCATGCCGTGCCTGCCGGTGGGTGAGGATCACGCGCTGGCCGCCCGACTGACGGCGCTGCCCGGCGTCCGCGTCGTGTCCAGTACCGCGCTGCGGGCCACCACGAGCGCCCGAGCCAGCTCACGGGTCCGGGGCGGCTTCGCCGACCACCTGCGGGCGCTGGCCCTCCCCCTGGCCGGGCCACCCGTTCCCACCGGGTCACCCCTCGACGACGGCGACCCCATCACCAGCTGAAACCGGCCGAACGCGCTGACGCACGGGATACCGCGCGACGGCGGAGAACCGAAAAAAACATGGTGGCGTTCAGGAGAAGACACGGTCAGCGTACGGAACTCGCGGTGGGCACCGGACCGGACGACGCGGTGGAACGGGCCCCGCCGGACCGGCTGCGGGAGTTACCGGCCAGGTCGTGGTGGGCGGTTCTGCGGCGGACCGTCGCGGAGTTCAACGACGACGCCCCGTCCGACCGGGCCGCAGCCCTCACCTACTACGCCATTCAGGCGATCTTCCCAGCGCTGCTGGTTCTGGTTTCGCTGCTGGGTGTGGTCGGAAAGTCCGCGACCACCGCGGTTCTGGACAATGTCGAGCAGTTGACACCGGGTTCGGCCCGCGACGTCGCGCGGGACGCGGTGAACGGTATCCGCGACAGCGGGGGCACCGGAGGCGTGGTCGCCCTGGTCGGACTCGCCGGGGCGGTTGGGACAGACCGCGGTCGATGCCTGGTCGTACGCGAAATGGCCGGTCCTGGTCCTCTTCGTCACCCTGATGATCGCGCTGTTGTACTGGTCGGCGCCGAACGTGCGTCATCATCTTCCTGGTCTGGCCGCGCCGCCTCGTGCCTCGGACCCGTCGTCCCGCCCGCGGAACCTCCACAGGGACCGGCCAGCCACCCCAGGTCGGCCGGCCGTCCAGCGTGCAGGCCGCCGTCGAGGCGGACGACTCCTCGGCGAGCAGTCGACGCCGACACCGATCTCGACATCACGGTCGGGACGGTTCTCGGTGTTTTCTCGGGACGAGCGGCGACCTAATATCGAACGACCGCCCGTCCATCTCTTCCCGCGATCCGTGCACGATCTGATACAAGCTGGATCAAGCGTGGTATCGGTGTGGTACTTCTTCGTGTCGTTTCCTTCGATCCGCCTCCTGTCGCTGCCATCCTCTAGCCCGCACCAGTGCAGGATCGGCACACAACCCGGCCGCTGTGGCGCGATGTTCGAACCGACGGCCCGGGTTGGAATCGAAGGGATCTTCCAATGTTCGACAACGATCGCCGCGTGCTCCTGAAGTTTCTGGCCTCCGCGACCACCGCGGTACCGTTGCTGCCCGAGCAGGCAACAGCGGCGACCCCTTCGATCTCGATGGTGGCATCGGCGAGCACCGGACCCCTGATCACATCTGTGGTCACATCGGAGGCCAGCGCGGCGTCCGGACCGAAGCCGATTCAGATCCCGTCACCCCAGCCCTGGCCAGGGGTGGTGACCTGCGGAAACCGGCAGGGCCTGTACGCCGGATACTGGCAGATCTCGGCGTACGAGGTAGTCGGCTTCATATGGCTGGCAGGCAGGGTTCGCCTGACACTGAGCAACTGTCGGCCCGTCCAGATGAACGAGTCGGGCGAGCTGGTCGGGGAGATCGTCCGACGCTACGACCGCCAGGCGTTCCGGTGGGCGAACGGTATCCTGCAACCACTGGGGTTTCTCGGCGGAACGGACGGTCAGGGCGGCCGGGTGAGCACGGTGGCCGCCATCAGCGCCGGCGGCGTCATCGCCGGCAGCAGCACGACCGACACCGCGAACTCCCACGCCTGGCGAATCGTGCGCGGGCAGATGCAGGACCTGGGGACCCTGGGCGGGAACTACAGCACGGCGACCGCCGTGAACGATCTCGGGCAGGTCGCCGGAGCCAGCGCTCGGCCCGACGGGACGACACACGCGTTCGCCTGGTCCAACGGTCGGATCTACGATCTGGGCACCCTCGGTGGTTCCAGCAGCACCGCGCGGGCGGTGAACAACACAGGCTGGGTCGTCGGCTCGAGCGCGACCGCCTCGGGCGGCTTGCGCGCCTACCTCTGGCGCCAGGGGTCCATGACCGACCTCGGTGTGCTTCCCGGCGATCAGTTCAGCGAGGCGGTGGCCATCAACCGGCAGGGCGACGTGCTGGTGCACAGCATCGGAGACCGCCAGCGCGCCTTCGTGTGGACAGCGGGCCGCCGGACGGAGATCTCCCTGCCCACCGAGGGCTTCGAACCGGCCGGGCTCACCGACAACGGCCTCGTGGCCGGCACGATCCAGGCGCCTGCCGGCGGATCCCGTGCCGCCACCTGGCACCAGGGCGTCCTGCGGGAGCGTGGAAGTCTGGGCGGCTCGTACAGCTCCGTGCTGGCGACGACCGTCAACGGAGCGCTGCTGGGCAGTTCGGCATCGGTGGACAACAGCCAGCACGCGGCGGTGTGGCCCCCGGATCCAGGCGCGTGAGTAACCTGCCGGCCGGCCGCGCCCGGGTACGCGTCGATCCGTCGGTCCCGCTCAGAGCTCCACGACTTCCAGCCGAGCCGTCGTAGCCGTATCGGCTGCCTGTACGGCGACCAGCAGGCGGGCGGCGGCGGTCAGCTCGGGCGGAACGACGGCGATGACAAACGGATGTCGCTGGAAGATGTCCGCCAACAGCAACCGGAGCCGACCCAGCTCGACGGCCGTGTGCGCGACGTGCACCATGCCGACGACACCGGCATCGAAAACAACCACTCCGTGCGGGACGTGGTCACCGGCCATCGTGCTCGCGACGTTCTCCAGTCGCCATTGGCGCTCACTCACCCAGCCGCGCATCTGCAGGGTGGCGACGCTCGATCTCTCGATCTGCAGCCTCGCCCGACCCGCCAGCGCATGGCGCACGGAGCGAGTCGGCGTCACCTCCTGAGCCGGAACGTCGAGGGTGCCCTCGCTGACAAGACAGGCACCCTCGGTGGTCAGCCGTACGAGCCGGCCCCTCCCCGCGAGTATCGGCTCCGCGCGGACGACGCCTGCCTTCTCCCACCGACGGACCACCGAGCGCACCGCGTTACGCGACAACGGCGCCTTCGGGCTGACCAGCTGCTGTATGTCCACTTCAAAAATCGCCCCCATGTCAAAGATCCATTCGATGGCATTGAGGTCGCGCTCGTTCAGGCGGACATGTCCGGAATCCGCCCTTCTCTTCACGCTCAGCTCGGTCATGTTTTCTCCGTTCACGTCCATCCGGTCCGATCGACCGGAGCCCGGCTCCGATCCCGCCGGGAGGTGAGCTTTTCAGGTGAAAGGCCCGAACCGCACAAGGATGTGCCATCAGCCGCCAATCACCCGATCTTCACATGCTTGTTGTTTGGTAAGGCTAACCTCCCATGCCCGCCATCACGGCGAAAGATCACGTCGAGGCCACACATTTATCGGTGATCCACAAAAGGACCCCGACCAACCGCAGTTTATTTACCACATCGACCGTTCCGGCGGGGCTTCCCATCCTTCCGGCGTTCTGGTTATGGCGCTGGTCACTCGAACCACACCAGAGGCGTACCGCGCCACCATCAACTGCTCGCTAAATCCTCGCCATCGACCCGCCTGTGCCCCTTCCCGTATTGCCATAGACCCCGCTTCGCCTGCGGGGCAACAGGAACAGGGCGCAGACCAGATCACCCCTGAAAGTGCTCGAGATGCATCTTCGGCCAGCCGGAAGATCCCGTCAACAACTCGCGAGCTCGTCCGCGTGGTTCCGCGCCGCCACCCCACCCCTTCGCTAGGGTCTCGTTTGCGAACTCACCTGGACGAGGTGACCAGGATTTCATTTTCGACACCTCGAAAAGCACAAGGCGAACATTACCGGAGCCAGCTGAAGCGAACCTCCTGCAGGCGCGTTGTGCGCGATGACAGTTGCCCGACAACGTTCGGAGCAGGGACCGATGGCACAGTTTCACTCACGGGTGAGGATCCACCCTGAAAACCTTCCCGTGGCCCGGCGAGCCGGAATCGGCGCGTCGCGGTCGGCCGGCGGCGGTGCCCGACGGACGGAAACCGCACCGGGCAGCGGGGCACACGGGGTGTCCGGGGTGCTGCTCGGGTTGGCGGTCCTCGTGGCCATGCTGGTCGCCTCGGTGGGCACGGCGCTGCCCGCATCCGCTCTGACCTCGACGATCGAGGACACCGACATCGGCAACGCGGCCGGCCGGGTGGCGTACGTCGGCGCCTGGATCCGGTGTGCCGGCTGTACTCCCCCCACGCCGAACACCAGTTACCACTATGCCCGGGACCGGGGCGCGGTCGCGGCGATCCGGTTCACCGGCACCGGGATCCAGATCTACGGCATCGCCAACCAGAGCGGTGGGCGGGTTTCCATCGCCGTCGACGGCGGCCAGCCGACCGTCGTCGACACCTACGCGCCCACCCGCGCACCCCAGCTGCTGCGGACCATCACCGGGCTGACCGACGGAGGTCACACCGCCGTCCTGGCGAACACCGGTACCAGCAACGCCGCCAGCGGCGGCACGGTGGTCACGTTCGACCGCGCCGTGGTGACCACCGGAAGCTCCGAGCCCGCGCTCGGCTTCCGTTCCGGACTGCCCTGGCTGTCCGGGGTGTGGGCGAACCCGAACATGATCCCGCAGAACACCGACGCGTTCTGCGCCTTCCGCGGCTCCCCCTGCGATCTCGCACACGTGTTCGTCGCCCGCGACAACTGGGCGAGCATCGTCGCGCCCAGCTTCGCGCAGCTGAACTACCAGAACTGGCCCGGCCGGCTGCTGATCTCCGTCCCGCCCTTCCCCGAGAACTCCGGCAACTCGCTGCAGGCCTGCGCCGCCGGCGCCTACGACACGAACTGGCGAACCTTCGGCACCACGTTGAACACCACGGCCCGCCAGGACTCCATCATCCGTCTCGCCTGGCAGGCCAACGGCAACTGGTTCCAGTGGCAGGCGACGGACGCCGCCGCGTACCGAGGTTGCTGGCAGCACATCGCGACGGCGATCCGGTCCACCGCCAACCCCGATCCCGTTCTCGACTGGACGATCAACGCGCACTACTCGCAGCTACCGGCCAGCCACCACCCGCTCGACCTCTATCCGGGTGACGCGTACGTCGACAGCATCGGCATCGACAGCTACGACGCCTACCCCCCGTCGACCACCCTCGCGCAGTTCAACCAGCAGGCACAGGCCGAGGGCGGGATCACCTGGCTCTACGACTTCGCCCAGCAGCACGGCAAGCGGTTCGGTGTGGGCGAATGGGGGGTGGCCTCCGGCGCCGGCTCCAACGGAGCTGGCGACAACCAGAGCTACATCGGGTGGATGTGGGACTGGTTCCAGGCACACGCCGGTCAGACCCTGCTCTACGACGCGTATTTCAACAGCTGCGAGCCCGACAACGTCGGCTCCAACCTCAACCAGCCGCCGGGCGCCGACTGCGTCTTCACCAACCCCCGGTCGGCCGCGCGGTACAGGGCCCTGTGGGGTGGTGCCGGCGGTCAGCCTTCGACACCGTGAGGAGCGACCCGCCGTGAGATCATCCGCCCTCGTGTCGAAGGTGTCATGGGCTGGAACCTCAGCCTCGACGGCGCCGGGGCCACCGGCCGCGCCAGGGTAGCTGTCAGCAGACCACAGGCAGCACACGCCACCGGATTCCCGCCGGGTGTCGATATCCCGGACCATACGGCGGGTATGGCCGATAACCGGAAGCACGGCAGGTCCCCGGCGTCGCAGAGCAGAAGGCAGGGCTTTCTTGACGCTTGAACCGGTTGATGATCCGAACGTTCAGGCGAACAATTCCGAGACGGTCGCGAAGATCTTCGAATCGATGCCCGTCATGATGATCGGCCTGGCGGGCCCGAACCATCGGATAGTGGCGATAAACGCGGCCTATCGCCGCGCGCTGGTCCGGGAGAACGTGACGGGGCTGCCGATGATCGAGGCGTTTCCCGAGATCGTGGCCCAGCAGCTGTCCGCGCTGTGCGACCGGGTCTACCGGAGCGGCAACACGTATGAGGGGCGGGGCTGGCGCCTGCAGGTCGAGCGGGAACCGGGATCCGGCCAGTTCACCAATCTCATCATCGACTTCACGATCACGGCGCGGCGCGGCGCGGACGGCACGGTGGTCGGTCTGAACGGCTACTCCGTCGACGCGACCGAGCGGGTCCTGGCGCAGCAGCGGGTACAGCGGCAGGCCACCGAGGCGATCCGGCGCTACGAACGAGCTCGCGATGTCGTCACCGCGCTGCAGCGGCAGTTGCTGCCCCCGGGCCTCCCGATCCTTCCCGCGGTGCGCCTCGCGGCGAGCTACCTGCTGGCCGACGCGGACGAGTCGGCCGGCGGCGACTGGTTCGAGGCGGTCCCGGTCTCCGGTGGTCGCGTCGCGCTGGTGGTGGGCGACGTGGTCGGACACGGCGTGACGGCCTCGGTCGCGATGGGGCAGCTGCGGTCAGTGGTCCAGGAGCGGCTCGACGCGACCGGCGACATCCTGAGTGCGGTGACGGCCGCCGACCGGATCGCCCCCCGGGTGCCCGGTGCCCGGGGGGCGACGGTGTGTGTGGTCCTGCTCGATCCGGTCGACGGCGCCCTGACGTACTGCTCGGCCGGACATCCGCCACCGTTGATCGCCGCCTCGGACGGCGCACGGTTCCTTCCCTCGTCCGGGCAGGGGCCCCTGGGTGTGGGAGCCACGCACACGGTGCTGCTGGACCGGCTCGGGTCGGACGAGGTGATGCTGCTCTACAGCGACGGCATCCTCGAACGACCCGGCCGCACGCTGCCCGAGTCCGCCCTCGAACTGTCCCAGGTCGTGAGCGACGCCGTCGCCGACCGCGGCTTCCACGGCACGGTCCTTCCCCTGGTCGAGCGCGTCTGCGCGCAGACCCTGGAGCTGCTGGTCCGGGAGACCGGACACACCGACGACATCACCCTGCTGGTCGCCCAGCGCCACACTCCGGCGCCGCCGCTGGAGCTGGGGGGACCGGCGTCCGTCTCGCTCATCAGCGTCCTACGCGCCGGCCTGGACACCTGGCTGGGATCTCTGGACGTGGATGAGGGGGATCGGATCGCCTTCACGCACGCGGTCGTGGAGCTGGCGACCAACGCGTACGAACACGGCCGGTCGGCCGCCGCCGGAGGCACGGTCACCCTCACCGCCGATCTACGTGACGATGGCGAGGCATGGGTCGCCATCACGGACAACGGCCAATGGCGCGAACGGGCCAGGCCGGGCAGCGACGAGCCATCTGGCGGTCACGGATTCGGACTGGCGATGACCGCGGCCTTCGCCGATCGCCTCGACATCGAACGCGAGGACCGGGGCACACGTGCGACGTTCCGCCGCCGTCTGTCACGCCCGGTCCGGCTGCTCACCGCCAGGCAGGTGGTGAGCCACGTCATCGGGGCGCCGGCGAAGCCGTCGCATCTGCTGATCATCCTGGAACAGCCGCAGGCGCCCAGTAGCCGGATCGCGGTCCACGGCGCCCTGGACGCGAGCAACGTCGAGCAACTGGGCGCGGAGCTCGACCGGCTCACGCTCGGTGGCACCCACGACCTGGTCGTCGATCTGACCGCGGTCACCCACATCGCCAGTGCCGCGGTGGCCGAGTTCTACCGGGCCGACCCACACAGCGACGCGCGGCACTATCCACTTCGGCTGTTCGCCCCCGTCGGCAGTGCGGCCCACATCGTGCTCAGCCTGGTCGACCTGCCCCACACCACGACCGACCCCCATGTCACCGCGGCCGACCAGCCTGGTCCACCCTCGACCGCCGGCCCGTTCACAGATCCACGAACTCCAGACGACCACCCGTGCTGACCGCCAGGTCGCCGAGCTGGGTGGTGATCGCCGCGTCGAGCAGATCCGATCGCGCGACGACGACGACAAACGGATGACGGCGGCAGATCTCGGCCAGCCGCAGCCGAAAACGGACCAGCTCGGCCGCGGTGTGCGCGACGTAGACCACTCCCGGGTCACCGTCGACCAGGAGGACCATGCCGTGCGGAACATAGTCACCCGACGACACGGCGCCGGCGTTCTCGAGTCGCCATGCCCGCTCGCTCATCCATCCGTCCACCGGCCCCGCCGCCATGGCCGACCCCTCGATGCGCAGCCGCGCACGGCTCACGAGCGCCCGATGCACGGCGACGGTGAATCCCTCGTGCGTCGCCACATAGGCATCCTCATCGCAATCCGTCACAAGGATCGCGCCCTCCGCGGTCAGGCGGACAAGCCGACCCTGATGGGCGATCATCGGCTCCGCCCGGGCCACTCCCAGCTTCTCCCACCGCCGCACCACGGAGCGGACCGAACTCACCGACATGGGCAGGCCCGGACTGAAGAGCGCGGGCATGTCCACCTCGAACACCGCACCCATGTCAAAAATCCATTCGATTGCACAGAGGTCACGTCTGTTGAGCCGTATGTGCCCAACATCCGTTCTTCTGCCGGGCGGTACCAGGACCACGCGCTTCCCTTCCTCGAGGATCGATCTCCGGAACAGCGGCGGTCTTGGTCGGTGAGTCGCACCCTCGAGCCTGTGACCCAGTATCCGCGGCTTCCGAAGGATGGGATACATCATGGAACGAACGATCCGACCGCACGGAAGGACCGAAAACGAAGCGGACCTCGACCACAGTTCCAGCTTCTGCTGGAATCACATGATTCCTGCTCCTGTGCGTCGACGCCGTGACGCGCCGGTTCTTCCGGCGTTGGCGCGGTAGCCGGGACCACTCCCACCGCACATGTTTTTCGGCGCCATGAGATAGTGCACGCAGGTGCGTCGACCATGCAGGTCCGGCTCGGAAGGGAGTCGCCGATGCCCGTCCAGATCCGTTGTCGGGCGGCCCCGGCCGCCTTCGGTCCAGGGGAGCATCCGCACCGGCCATACGATCATGGCCGGCGTGTCGGTCTCCTCGCCGAGGTCGGTGGGCCAGGTCGGTTGCCCCATGCCGGATCGTGGTGATCCCGTCGGGATCGGGGGCGGGCCGGTCGCCCGGGCCGGTGCCGGTCGGCGGAGCAGCCAACCGGAGGAGTTCACCACCACCGATCCCGAGCACGCCGAGCGATATCTGGCGGACCTCTTCGACCCCGGGATAAGGATCCTCGGGGACCGCGCCAGGTACCGGTTTCGGTGCCAGGCGTTCGGCCACGGGCCCATACGCCTCGCTCTCCTTCACCACGGCGCGGTCAGCGAGTGCCGACGGCCACCCTCTGGCGATGTCGCTGTCAGCCGCATACACCACGGGATGCATGCCGTCGTTGGTACGGACGACCGTTACGGCGCCGGCGACGTGGTCCTGCACGGTCAGCCGGGCGAACCGCACCACTCGACGAGCACGGACATCACGTCGACCTCCGTACTCGTCACGATCCAGGCCGCTGTGGACGTCGCCCGCAACGGTCCCCACGACCCGCTGCCCCCGCTACGGTTCGATGCCCTTCGGCCCGCAGGGCCAGCCGGCGCCCGCACCTGGCTGCAGGCCGCGGCCTATGTCACGGACAGCCTGCGTACCAATCCCGAGGCCATGGCCCAGCCCCTGCTGGCCGGCTCCGCCAGCCGGCTGCTGGCCGCCGCCATGCTTTCGGCGTTCCCCAACAACTGGATCACCGAGCCACGGCACTACGACCGCACCGACGCCACCCCGGCCACCCTGGCCCGTGCCGTCGCGTTCATCGACGCCAACGCCGATCTCGACATCAGCGCCACCGACATCGCCCGTGCGGCACATGTCACCGTCCGCGCACTTCAGCTTGCCTTTCGCCGTCACCTGGACACGACGCCCATGGCCTGTCTGCGCCGCGTCCGGATGGACCGCGCCAACGCGCAGCTGCTCGCGGCCAACCCCGGCGACGGCACCACCGTCACGGACGTGGCCTCCCGTTGGGGCTACGTCAGTCCCAGCCGCTTCTCCGCCCGTTACCGGGACACCTTCGGACAGGCCCCCAGCGACACACTGCGCGGCTGAGTCGGGACCCGCGGTCCCACGCCGCGCCAACGCGGAAGCCGGCACGCGGGCCGGCGACGTCCCGATGCCGACCGGGTGGCTGGCGTCGCGCTCAGAACCGGATGACCTCGAGTCGGGTCGCCGATCCCGCCGATCCCGCCGACCCCGCCGCCTTGTCGGCCGAGGCGATCGCCAACAGGCGGGTGACATCCGTCAGGTCGGCTGGTACTGCGACGATCACGAAGGGATACCGGCGGTGGATCTCCGCCAGCAGCAACCGGAGCCGGTTCAGCTCGACAGCTGTGCGGGTGACGTGCACCATCGCGGCAACACCGCCGTCAAGCAACGCGATTCCGTGTGGGACATGGTCACCGGCCGTCACGGTGGCGGCGTTCTCGAGCCGCCACTGGCGCTCGCTCACCCACCCGTGCGCCCGCAGTGTGGAAACACCTGATCTCTCGATCCGCAACCGCACCCGACTCGCCAGCGCCTGGCGTACGGCGCGGGTGGGCGTCTCGGCCATGGCGAGCAGGCCGCCAGCGGTGTCATCGCTGACGAGGAGGGCGCCCTCCGCGGTCAACCGCACGAGACGGCCCTCTCCCGCGAGCACCGGATCCGCCTGTACGACGCCCGCCTTCTCCCACCGGCGGACCACCGAGCGCACCGCGTTGCGCGACAGGGACCGCTTCGGGCTGACCATGAACTGTATGTCTATTTCGAAGATCGCCCCCATGTTGAAGATCCATTCGAAAGCCAGGAGGTCACGCTCGTTCAACCGGACAAATCCGGAATCCGCCCTTTTCTTGTGAGATTCCTCGGCCATATACCGTTCCTTCCGCATCCGATCGGCCCAGGCCGTGAGGACTTTGGTCCCAGGTCACCCGGGAGAAAGGTCCGGTCGATGGACGGTCCGGACTGCCCAGGACACCACTGCCGGCCGTCGATCCCACCGACCTCCATGTGATCATCTCTTTCGCCAGAGTAGCCAGTCATCACTGCCACTCCAGAGACGGACCACACCGGGACCACGAATTCACCGGTGATCCCCCGACGGGAGTCCGACCCACCGGGATGCTTTCACCTCGCCTGCTGTTCCGGCAGATGTTTCCGCCCTTCTCCCGCCCGCCCGCAGCAGCGGGCACCGGATATACAGCGAGCGGCCAGCATCATCACCTACACCTGCTCGCCAATTTCCGACCAAAGCCTGGTCAAAGCCTGGCCACCACCCCGTACAACCCCCTTCCGTCAAACACGAAGTGCCTTGCTTCCCATGGGAGGCAAGGGAAAAAGCAAGGATCCGGCCGCGGCCACAATGTTCCGCGATCCGCCTCCGGTCGGTCGGAGGAGTCCGGCCGGAAGCTCATGAACTCACCCGCGTGGCGCCCTGCCCACGCGCGTCCTCTTCGCTATGGTCACGTTCGCCGACCCGCCTTGACGAGGCATCGTAGCCTGAATCCACGATGCCTCCCAGTGCCAGGTCGATAGCGCGGGACAGGTAAATGTGGACGCTGCGGTATGCGCATCGCGTGCGTCCGTGGTCGTTCGGTGACGGTCGGAGAAGGGAGGGGCCGCGCAGTTCCGTTCACGGATGTCGATCCGTATCGAGCCGCACCGCCGGACAGAGCCTTCTCGACGAGTCAGGTGTCACGACTGCGAGGCCAACAATGTCGGATCCAGATCCAACCAGCCGGTCGGGCGCGCCCGACCGGCGAAAGGACCGCGCCGGTCGGTCCACGACAGCTATCTGAGGAGCGACCAGCCATGAAATCATTCGACGTCGTGTCCGTAGGTGTCGTGGGCTGGGAGGTGGAGCTTCTCGTCCCCGCGATGCCCGACGCCGCCGGCTCGGCCCCGGTTCGGGGACGACGAGGGATGCCGGGCGGTGCAGGGGCCAACGTCGCGGTCGCCGCCGCCCGCCGTGGTGCCTCGGTGGCGCTGATCGGGGTGATCGGGCAGGACGCCGCGGGGACGGATCTGTGTCTTCGACTCGCCGCCGAGGAGATCGACATCCGGTCGCTGGTCCGACGGCCCGACATGGCCACCCCGTTGCTGCTCAGCCTTGTCGACGACACCAGTTCGGTCCGGTACCTGGAACACCTGCCGGAGCAGGCCCAGCTGACCGTGTCGGACATGCCCGGGGCGGCAGCGGCCTTCGCCCACGCCCGGGTCGTGGTGATCTCCATGGCGGGGCCTGCCGCCATGGCCGTGGTCGTCGCCCGCGCGGCCCGCGACGGAGGCGCCAAGGTCATCATCGACGGCGCGCCGGACGACCCCCGCTGCCTGGCGGCGCTGCTTGCGCTGACGGACGTCGTCCGCGCCGACGCCGAGGACATGGCCACCCTGGTCGGGTATCCCGTCAGGGTGGCCGCGGAGGCCGTCATCGCGGCTCGCGCGCTTCTGATGTGCGGACCGTCGCTGGCTGCCATCACTCTCAGCGACGGAAGCACTGTGCTGGCCTGGGCGGATGGAACGATCTCGATCAGTGCGGGAGCGCGGCAGGGCCTCGTCTCGACGGAGGTGGGAGCCGGGTTCATCGCCGGCCTGGCGGTCGCTCTCAGTCGGGAGATCGCCCGGGACCAGGTCGGGCGGCACGCGAGTCGACCTGCGGCCGCGACCACGGTCGCGGATCCAGGCCGGCCAGCCGGCGGTAGTGACGCGGTGGAGCAGGTGCTGAACCTGCTGGGCATCGAGCCGGGCTGGCCGGAGGAAACCCCGCGGATATCCCAGCCGCGGTAGTCACCGGGGCGAAGGCGGTTCCTGGCCCGGGGCGTCCCGGCCGGCTCAGGTTCAGGTCCGGAAGGTGAAGACGCTCGTGTCGAAGGAGGTGTAGGCGGGGTAGTCGAGCAGTTCGTAGAGACGGGCGCGGGTCTGCATGTGTTCGACGAGGCCGGCCTGGGTTCCCTCGGTGGCGATGCGGCGCAGTCCGTCCTCGACGGCCCCCATGGCGATGCGCAGCAGGGTCACCGGGTAGATGACGAGGTTCACCCCGACCGATTCCAGGGTGCTGGTGGTGAGCAGTTCGCTTTTGCCGAACTCGGTCATGTTCGCGAGGATCGGCACGTCCACGGCCCTGCGCAACGCCTCGAACTCGGTGGCATCCGCCAGCGCCTCGGGGAAGATCAGGTCGGCGCCGGCGTCGACGTAGGCGCGGGCCCGCTCGATCGCGCCGGTCAGGCCCTCGAGGGCACGGGCGTCGGTGCGGGCACACAGCAGGAAGTTCGGGTCGCGGCGGGCGGCGACGGCGGCGCGCAGGCGGCGGAGCATCTCCTCGGTCGGGACGACCGTCTTGCCGTCGAGATGGCCGCAGCGTTTGGGGTTGACCTGGTCCTCGAGGTGGCAGCCGGCCAGGCCCGCGTCCTCCAGGGTCTGGATGGTGCGGGCGACGTTCATCGGCTCGCCGAAGCCGGTGTCGGCGTCGACGAGGGTGGGCAGGTCGGTGACCCGGGCGATCTGCCCGGCGCGGGTGGCGACCTCGGTGAGCGTGGTCAGGCCGATGTCGGGCAGCGCCAGGTCGGCGGCGAGCACGGCGCCGGAGACGTAGACCCCGTCGAAACCGAGCTCGGTGATCAGCACCGCGCTCAGCGGGTTGAACGCGCCGGGAAACCGCAGCAGCCGGCCCGAGCGCAACGCCGCCCGCAACGCGGCACGACGCTCGTGGACGGGGACGCGCGCGTGCAGCATCAGAAGATGCCGTCGGTGCCGCTGGCGGTCAGCGGCGGGGCGGGCGTCAGGGTGAGGCCGGCGAGTTCATCGGGGCGCAGCTCGGGCAGACGGGTGGCGACCTCGAGGAAACGGTCCTGTTCCTCGGCGGGCAGGACACTTCCGGCGAGACGGCGGAACTTCGCGAGGTACTCGGCGCGTCCGAACGGGCGGGCACCGAGTGGATGGGCGTCGGCGACGGCGATCTCGTCGATCAGCGTCGAACCGTCGGTGCGGGTGACCACGACCCGCCCTCCGAACGCCTTCTCAGCGGGATCGGAGGAATGGTAGCGGCGGGTCCAGTCCGGGTCCTCCACCGTGGTGATCCTCTGCCAGAGCTCGATCGTGTCCGGCCGGCTGGCCCGCGCGGGGGCGTAGGAACGTTCGTGATGCCAGTCGCCGTCCTGCAGGGCCACCGCGAAGATGTAGGGGATCGAGTGGTCGAGGGTCTCCCGGGTGGCCCGCGGGTCGTACTTCTGCGGATCACCGGACCCGGAGCCGATCACGGCGTGGGTGTGGTGGCTGGTGTGCAGCACGATCGACGTGACCCGGGCGAGGTCCCCGATCGCCGGGCCGAGCCGGCGGGCCAGATCGATCAGCGCCTGGCTCTGGTACTCGGCGGAATGTTCCTTGGTGTAGGTGTCGAGAATCCCACGCCTGGCCTCCCCCGCCGCGGGCAGCGACACGACATGGGCGGCGTCCGGTCCGTCGAGCAGCCGCGCGATCACACCGTCGGCGCCCTCGTAGACCGGGGCGGGCGCACCCTGGCCACGCAGCGCGCGGTCGACCGCCTCGATGGCGATCTTGCCGGCGAACGCCGGCGCGTACGCTTTCCAGCTCGAGATCGTGCCCTTGCGGGACTGCCGGGTGGTCGTCGTGGTGTGCAGCGCCTGCCCGATCGCCTGGTAGATCGTCTCCACCGGCAGACCGAGCAGCGTGCCGATGCCGGCCGCGGCCGACGGACCCAGATGGGCGATGTGGTCGATCCGGTGGGCGTGCAGGCAGATGCCCCGCACCAGGGCCACCTGGATCTCGTAGCCCGTGACGATGGCGCGCACCAGCTCCCGTCCACCCAGACCCAGCTGCTGCGCCACGGCGAGGATCGGCGGGATGTTGTCACCGGGATGGGAGTAGTCGGCGGCCAGATAGGTGTCGTGGAAGTCCAGCTCACGCACGGCGACCCCGTTCGCCCACGCCGCCCACTCCGGCGAGACGCGCACCCGCGCCGGCAGCCCGAACACCGTCGCCCCGGCCCGCCCGGGCGCCGGGGCGTGCCGCAGCGCCTGGTCACGGGCGGCCACCACCGGGCCACGCCCCAGCGACGCCGCTGCCACCCCCGCGTTGTCGATCACCCGGTTGATCACCATCTCGGTGACGTCGTCGGGCGCGGCCACCGGATCGGCGGCCACCTCCGCGAGCTTCCAGGCCAGTTCGGCGGACCGGGCGACCTGCTCGCCGCTGCCGAACACGCGCACCTGGTGCTCGATCATGGCTGGGTACCTGCCGACCTTCTCGACGTTCGCTGTTCGCTGTCGTGCGCACCGATGACCGGGCGCGCGGGCGACCTGACGGCCCGTCCACCATGGCGTGGCCAGGATATCGGCCCGTCCAGGGGGCCGCCACGTTCCGGCACGAGCACGAAAACAAACACACCGAGAAATTCTTTCGCTACTGTGGGTTCACAATCGGGCAGGGTGCGGTCGTCGCCGATGCCCGTGTGCGCCGGTGCCCGGACCCCGCGCCGCGTGCCCCTGTCCTCGACGAGGTGAGCCATGTCAACGGCCACCGCCATGGTGACCGCGGGTCTGTGTCTCGCCGGGGTGGGGATCGCGGCGGGCGGCGGCGCTCCCGGGCCGGTCTGCCTGGTGATCGCCCTGCTTGGCTTCGTTGCCCTGCTGCGGACGCTGTCCCGGCTGGTGATCGTCTACGTGACCGTCGTGACGATCACGATGGTCGTGGCCGGCCGGATCGTGTCGGCGAACGCGCTGCTGGTCCCAAGCGCCATCCCGGCACCCCGCGACGATCTCGCCGACACCTGCGCCGCGCTGTGGATCGCGGTGGCCGCCACCGCCGGCACGATCAGCGCCCACCGAGCCAGGCGCCGCCGCGCCCGGCGGCACGCCACGGGCGGCGCCGCCGCGGCCGAAGCGACGTCGGCCGAAGCCGCGGCGCTCCGGATGACCTGGGGAGTGCTGGCCCTGTCGGCGTTGGCCGCCGCTGGCCAGGCGTTCCTGCTGGCGGCGGGGGCGGTCGGCGTCTCGGCGCAGTACGCCGGTGGGACGTCGGGTGCGGGCTACCCCGGGCTGCTGGCCGCCGCGGGCCCGGTACTCGCCGGGGCCGCCCTGGTGTCGGCCCACGCCGACCGGACCTCCGACCCGGAGCACCCGACTGGCCCGCGACGCACGGCAGGTCCGAAGCACCCGACTGGCCCGCGACGCACGGCAGGTCCGGGGCGCACGGCGGGCACCCGCCGGATCGGTGGCCTGGGGCGGATGCCTTCGATCGGGCTGCGCACCGCGGCCTGGGCGATGTTCGCCGTGCAGGCGGTGTTGCTGGTGCTGACCGGGTTCCGCGGTGCGGCGCCGCAGCTGTGCCTGGCCGCGCTACTCGCCGGTGCCGGCGTTGGTGCCGACCGCGGCGTCCTCGCCGATGCCCGTGGTGGGCAGCGTACCGGCCGATGCCCGGTGTGGCTGTCCCGGGCGGGCCGCGCGGTCCTCGCCGTCTCGGTGATCGGTGGGCTGTTCGTCGCCGGCAGCATCGTGCGCTCGGATCTCGCGGACGCGTCGGGGTACCAGTTCGGTGCGTCCAACCCGACGTCCGGGCCCCTCGGGACGGTGGTCGTCCGCCGGCTCGACTACCGTCCGTACCTGCTGCGGGCGCTGGAACTGCGCGACGATCCCGGGGCCCGCGCCGCGGTGCGGTTGGACGACCAGCTGGGTGTTCTCGTCCCCCGGTTCCTCTACCCGAACAAGCCGACCGCGGACCAGGGACGACGCCTCAGCCATGCCGTGTTCGACCTGCCGCCGGACCTGCCCACCTCCTCGACGATCACCGCGTTCGGCGACGGTGTGATCAACCTGGGCCTGGTGGGGGCGATGCTGCTCATCGGCGCCTGGGTGCTGGTCCTGGACACCATGTTCCGCGCGGCCGGGCGGGGACGATCGGTGGCGGCGTGCGCGCTGCGCATCATGGTGCTGCAGGCGGCGTTCGACACCGCCACGCCGCCGATCATGCAGCTGGCCACCTCCCTGCGCGCTCTGGGCATCCTGAGTCTTCTGCTGGCGACCCTGGCCATGCTCACCCGCCGAATCCGCCCGGCCACCGCGTCCGCTTCCCAGCCGGGCGTGGTGGCCGCTCACCCGACATCCCGCGCGGTCTCACCGCCGGTTCCGGCTGTCCGGGCCGGTGCCGCAGCGGTGCCCACGGGCGGACGAGGACCGTCGTCGGCGACCCGACGACCCGCCCTGTGGCCGGCATGGCCCACGCAGCGGGGCGCCACCGACGCCCACCCGGGCAGTTCCGGGACGGCGACGGAGAGAGATCACGCGCAGAAATGGTAAGACCGTCTCCGAGAACGGTGGTGGCCGCGGGGTAACGGGAGGTGCAGTGCCGGATTCGGCGCCCGCCGAGATTCTTCTGGTGGAGGACGATCCAGGCGACGCCCTGATGGTCGAGATCGTCCTGGCGGACCAGGGCGTGCCGGCCCGCCTGAGGGTGGTCACCGACGGGGTGTCGGCGCTGGCCTACCTGCGCGGTGCGGTCAGCGCCGCGCCCACGTCACGACCGAGCCTGATTCTGCTGGATCTCCACCTACCCCGGCAGGACGGCCGGGCGCTGCTCGCCGAACTCAAGGCGGACGCCAAGCTGCGCTCCATTCCGGTCGTCGTGCTGACCGGCTCCGCATCGAGCGCGGACATCACTGCCTGTTACGACCTGCAGGCCAGCGCCTTCGTGACGAAGCCGACCGACCTGCACCAGTTCGCACACGTGATTCGACGGATCGAACGGTTCTTTCTCACCGAGGTCCGCCTGCCGATACAGGGCTCGAGCGAACAGTCTTCGACCGTCGGCCGCACCACCGCACCTTTCGACCGCCACGCTCGATGAGGAAACACCACCCACCACGCCCACCGGCGGCGTGACACCCCTACGAGCAGGGCGGCAGGCGGAAAAGGGCCCCGGTCACAGCGGCGTCGCCCCTACCTGAAGGTGGTGGAGGCTGGTAGCACCCCCCCGCAGCAGGCTTTATCGTCAGGACTCGTCCAACCCAATCCAGAAATCGCATCAATGACCACTGGAGCGATCCGGGGCGAGACCATCCGACAACATAACCAGGGAGTCGCCATGCCCAGAACAGCGCGACTTTCCACTTTGGAGCCACCATTGACAGCGTCGCCGGAGAGTTTATCCGGGATACCAGGCGGCACCGCGGCGAAAGTCTTTCCAGCGTCCACCAGAACATGTGCGTTCTCCTGTCGATCCGGTTCACCGCGACGACAACACCTTCAGAGGAGAAACAAGATGCTCCGACGGACACGATTCGGCACCATGGCAACCGGCCTGGCTCTGGTACTGGCCACCGCAGCGGCCTGCGCACCCGGATCCGACCGCACCGTCGCGACAGGTGCGACCACCCCTTCCACCGCCACGGCCACGGCCACCACGAATCCGCATGTCACCCAGCATGCATACCGCGCAGGCGAGTCGTTCACCTACTTCTATGACTCCACGGCCGCCACCTATGCGACACAGCAGGCCCAGAACGGCCAGGTCGTCCGGGTGACTGACCTGCAGACGATCTCCGATGTGCGAGCCATGGTCCGCTTTTCCGTCGTGAACCAGAACGGCACGCTCGCGAAGAAGGTCGAGCTGCTTGACACCCGTTTCCGGGACATCAGTAAGGACGCCGCCCAGCCCGGCCAGCCAGCCATTCCCTTCAAGAAGATCCAGACCGCGGCACCCAACTTCCCGGCGACTTTCAGTTACACGTATCCGCTCAACGGTGAGAACGACGTCGCGAGGAACCTGAACACCATCTTCAAGGACTACCCCGACCCCCACCTGGTCCAGCTGATCGACATCTTCAGCCTGTTCGGTGCGCCCGCCTCAATCCCGTCCACCGTCGGAGTGGGGCAGGTCACCAGCACGCCCGGAGTCGACGTCGACCTGCTCGGTACCACCTATCACAGCGCCGGCCAGGTGCTGCTGTTCGAGCGAGTCGACCGGAAGGGCACGACGAACCAGGCCTACTTCAAGAACCAGGGCCTGGGAAACTACTTCAACGGCTACGGGGTCGACACGAATGTTCACTCCACCTACCATGTGGCGCTGAACGGCCCTGCGAGCGGTCTGCTCGCCGGTGGCGATCTCTCGGAGACCGCGATCCAGGGTGGTGTCGGCGGTGCTCCCAGGACCGCCACCCAGCGGCAGGTCTCGTTGACGCTGCAGAACCTCGACACGCGTAGCGCGGTCGACTCCTACGGGCCGGACCTGAAGCCGATCTCGTAACGACGTCCACCGCAGCGCACCGCTCCGGGTTTCGCCACCAGGTGCGGTGCGTCTGTGCCGACCAGATCTTGTGCCGACCAGATCTTGTGCCGACCAGATCTTGTGCCGGCCATGCGAACCGCACCCGGTGGCGGCCGTCGGATCAGCCGTGGTCGATGTTCTGACCGTCGAGGTGCGCGCCGGTCGTGGCCACGACGTGGTCGGGAACCTCGTCGTGCCGGTCGCCGACCGTCAGCGTGCCGGTCGGCTCGATCAGCAGGATCTCCGTCTCCCCCGCAGCGACCGGCCGGTGCTCGACGCCGCGGGGCACCACATGAACGGCGCCCCGCGGAAGGGTCACCACCCGCTCCGACCCGTTCTCCCGCAGCCAGATGTCCAGGCTTCCGCTGATGACGAGAAAGAACTCGTCGGTGTGCTCGTGGGAGTGCCACAGATATTCGCCGTGCACCTTCGCAACGCGAACATCGTAGTCGTTGACCTGCGCCAGGATGCGCGGATGCCAGAAATCATCGAAGGAGTCCAGCACCTGACGGACGAAGATCGACTCGGCCACATTCCTCATACCGACCATGATGCGACAGAAAGCCGCGGAACCAGGCGACGTCGAGATGACTCGGACGGCCTCGAGGTCGCCGAACTCGCCAACCGCACCGGCAACGTCCTCAGAGGCCGGCGAGCATGCCACCATCGACCACGACGGACGTCCCGGTGAGGAAACTCAGCTCCGGGGAGGCGAGGGCGAGCGCGGTCGCGGCCATTTCCTCGGGCCGTGCCATCCGGCGCAGCGCGTCGACGTTGTCCCGGCCGAACTGGGCCTTGCCGGCCGCCCACTGCGCGTCGGTGATGTTCGGGGGCCGGCGGGCATCGACCAGGCCGGTGTCCGTCGTTCCCGGGGACAGGGCGACGACCCGGATGTTGTCGGCGCCGTAGTCGAGAGCGGCGGCGCGGACCAGCCCGGTGACACCGCCCTTGCTGGCCGAGTAGGCGCCGAGCCCCGGTCGGCTCGCGAACTCGTTCGCCGACCCGGTGACGAGGATGACTCCTCCGCCGGCCCGGCGTATCGGTGGCACCTGGTACTTGATGCCGAGGAAGACACCGCGGGTGTTGGTGTGCGCGGTGTCGTCCCACTCCTCGACGGTCATATCGTGCAGCGGTTTCACCGTCTGCACCCCGGCGTTGTTCAGCGCTATGTGCAACGCGCCGTACTTCTTCACCACCGCGGCGACGAACGACTCCATCTGCGCCGGGACGCGGACGTCCGCACGGATGTAGGTGGCTTCTCCTGCGGCGGCGCGGATCTCCCGCTCCACCTGGCGTCCCAGGTTCTCCCGCCGCCCGCAGAACCCGACCTTCGCGCCCTCCCGGGCGAAGGCGATGGCCGTGGCCCGCCCGATACCCGACGTCGCCCCGGTGACCAGGACGACCTTGCCCGCGAACCGGCGCCCCGACCCCGGCCCCGGGGTCGCGGCCGTCGCGGCCGGCGCTGCCAGGAAGGTCGTCGCCGCGGCGGCTGTTCCCGCCGCGGCACCCGCGAGAAGGAAACGGCGGCCCATCGGATGCGGGTCGTGCTCGGAGCTCGACATCGAGATGCCTTTCCGAAGGAAACGGAATGTGGACAGCCCGATTGAGTCATGCGCGGCCATGGGTGGGCATCGGCCGGCGGTCCATCGAGGGTGGGCTGACGGAACGACCCGCGCCCTGTGCCAGGGTCCCATTGCGCGGTGCCGTCGCGCGGTGCCGTTACGCGGTTCAGGGCCGGTGCTGGCCGAACCGGGCCGTCGTGAGCCCGGCGTCGTAGGCGAACACGATCGCGCCAGCCCGGTCCCGCACCTCGAGCTTGCTGAAGATGCTGCCGACGTGCGCCTTCACCGTGCGCTCGCTCACCCGCAGGTCGGCGGCGATCTCGGCGTTCGTGGCGCCGCGGCTCATCGCGCGCAGCACCTGCCGTTCCCGGTCGGAGAGCCGTCCGAGCCGACGGGCCAGGGACGGATCGGCCGGTGGGGTGGTACGCAGGGCCGCGAGCAGCCGGGGGCTGGCCGACGGGTCGAGCCAGGAACCACCGGCCGCGACGAGGCGGACCGCCCGCACGATGTCCTCGGCGGGACGGTCCTTGAGCAGGAAACCCGCGGCGCCGGCAGCCATCGCCGCCCACAGCACCTCGTCGTCGCTGAACGTCGTGAGCACCAGGACGGGTACCGCGTGACCTGTCCGGTGCAGTGCGCGCATCGCGTCCGTCCCGTCCATCCGGGCCATGCGCACGTCGAGCAGAACGAGGTCGGGGCGCAGGTCACGCACGGCGGCGACGACCTCGTCCCCGTCGCCGCGCTCCCCGACGATCTCGATACCGGGTTCGCTGCCCAGGATCAGCGCGATTCCCTTGCGCACCAGCTCCTGGTCGTCGACGACGAGGACCCGCACGGTCGACGCGTCAGCCACCGGCGTCACCCGAGGCCGCCGCCAGCGGTGTCGGGACGCGCGGGATCACGGCGGCAAGCTGCCAGGCACCGTCGTCGGCACCGGCGCTGACGGTACCTCCCAGGGCGTTCACCCGTTCGACGACGCCGGTCAGACCCAGACCGCGCCGCTGCGAACGCCGTTGCCAGCCCGGTGGCAGCGGATTGGTCACGGCGACCCGCACGGACCCGGCGGCCACCCCGATCTCGATGTCGGTGACGGCGCCCGCGGCGTGATGCGAGACGTTGGCAAGCGCCTCCCGCACGGTACGGAACAGCACCGATCCGGCCACCGCGTCCAGGCCGTCCAGCGAGCCGTCGATGCGCAGCTCGACCGGCAGGCCGCCGGCCCGGTATCCGTCGATCAGGGCCACCAGGTCATGGGCGTCGGGCAGTGGTCCCACGCCCGGACCGGCATCCGCCCCTGTCGCGCCGGGCGGCCGGGGATCGACGTGGCCGTCCTCCCGGAGCAGGCCGACGACCTGGCGGATGCCGTTGAGGCTCTCCCGTCCGACCGCCTCGGCGCGGGCAAGCGCCTCGTCGGCCAGCGCCGGATCGCGCCGCATCGTCCGGCGGGCCCCGGTCACGTTGAGCAACGCCACGGCAAGCGAATGCGCGACGAGATCGTGCACGTCCTGGGCGATCCGGCGTCGTTCCTCGGACGCCGCGGTGGTGACGATCCGGTGCTGGGCGCGGGCCAGCTCCTCGGCGAGTTCCCCGGTGCGGCGCAGGATGTAGCCGCTCGCGGTGCCGTATCCGGCCGCCGCCGCCCACACGACGCTGCCAGAGGAGATGTAGTTCCCCGCGGGTGCCGGCTCCACGGAGACGAACCACAGCACGGACAGGCCGACCGTTCCGACCAGGTAGACCGCGTTGACCAGCGCCGACGACGAGCGCAACGCGACCCAGGCCGCCATGGCGACCGGGATCAGCAGCACCATCTTGGGTGTCCCGACGCCCTGCGCGGCACCGATCGCCGCGAGCGTCACCAGCCCGCCCACCAGCGGCGGCACCCGTACTCCCGCGCCCTCCACGGCCAGTGGTGCGACCGAGGCGGCGATCAGGGCGAGCGCCCACGGGTCCGCACCGGTCATCACGCCCAGCCCCGCGGCGACGGCCACCATCGCGTACACGACGGCGTTCGCGGAACGAGCCATCCGGGCCATCGGATCGGTGCCGGCCGTCAGCTGGCCGGTCCGGTCGCTGTCACGCATACCGGCCCACGATAGATCGTCGTCGCGGCCGTCGCCTCGTACCACGGTCCAGGTCAGGGGTGCACCGCGGACCAGCATCGCCGCTGGTCCGCGCGCCGTTCGGCGATGGACGCCGACCCGATGTGCTCCTGCGCCGCACATGGCCTACTCGGAGTCACCTTCCTGCGGTTCGTCCGCTTCTCCAGCGACGTCCCAGCCGGCCTTCTCCCCGACGAGGTGACCTCGATCGTGACTGGCACAGCCGTACGACCACCGCAGCCGCACGCCGGCGGCGACCATCCTCCGCCCAGGCTCGCGAGGTGGGTGGTGCTCCGCCGACGACAGGTACTCGCCCTGGCGCTGCTCGCCCTGATCGGCCTGCTCGGCACGCGCGTCGCCGTCGGCGCACAGCTGTCCGGCGGTGGGTTCGTACCGCCGGACAGCGAGTCGGCGCGAGCCGCCGACGTCCTCGAACAGCGGTTCGCCGTTGTCGCGACCGGCCTGGTCCTCGTGGTCGGCAGCCGATCGGGAGACGTCGACGCACCGGTGGTCTCCGCCGCCGCGGCCCGGCTCACCGAGCGCCTGGCCGCCGAACCCGGCGTCCGTTCCGTCACCTCGTACTGGTCGGCCCGGGCCGCCACGCTGCGCTCCGGCGACGGACGGTACGCCCTCGTCCTCGCGACCCTCGACGGCGACGACCCGACCAGAAACGACCGGGCCGGCGCGCTGGCCGGGCAGCTGCGCGGCGCCGACGGGCCGATCACGGTCGGGGTGACCGGCCAGGATGTCGTGGCCGCCGAGACCGACGAACGGATCTCCGCCGATCTGCTGCGCGCCGAGCTGGTCGCCTTTCCCGCGATGATGCTGCTGCTCGGCCTGTTCCTGCGCCGGGTCCGCCTCGCGCTCGTGCCGGTGCTGGTGGGCATGCTGGCGGTCGTCGGCGGCGTCGCCGTGGTCGGGCTGCTGGCCGTCGTGACCGACATGTCGACCTTCACCACCAACATCGTCGTCGGGCTGGGGCTCGGACTGTCGATCGACTACGCGCTGCTGGTGATCTACCGCTACCGCGAGGAACTGGGCGGACCCACCGCCCCGCGCGACCCTACCGGGACCGGGACCGGGCTCACGCGGGAAAGCCGGGACGCCGCGCTTGCCCGGGCGTGGGCGGCGAGCGGACGGACCGTCGGGTTCTCCGCGGCGACGGTCGCGGTCTCGCTGCTGGGACTCGCGGTGTTTCCGATCCCGTTCCTGCGTTCGATGGCCCTCGCCGGTGTCGCCGCCACGGTGTTCGCGGCCGTCCTGTCGTTGCTGGTGCTGCCGGCGGTGCTCGCCGCGTTCGGCGCCGGAGTGCTCCCCCGCCGCCGGCCTGCCGGCGAACGGCACACGACGTTGCCGGCGCACAGTGCCTGGTATCGCCTCGCGCGCCTGGTCGGGCGGCGTCCGCTGCTGTGGGGTGGTGCGGTCACCGCTGTTCTGGTCGTGCTGGCGCTGCCCCTGGGCGGTGTGTCGCTGGGCGTCAACGACGACCGGAACCTGCCGGCCTCCAGCGAGTCCCGGCAGGCCGCGGAGATTTTGCGGACGGGCTTCGACGGCCGCGAGTCCAGCCCGCTGCGCGTCGTCGCGACCGGCACCGCCAGGGCCGCCGGAACCGACCAGAGCCTTTCGGACTACGCGGTGGCGCTGTCCGAGGTGCGCGGCGTCACCAGGGTGGACGGGCCAACCGGAACGTTCGCGGACGGCGTGCGGGCCGGGGAACCCACTGCGGCCACGAGCCGTCAGCGCGCCGGTGACGCGGCGTTCTGGACGGTCATTCCGGCGGTGGAGCCGATCTCGGCCGCCGGGGAGCGCCTCGTCGCCGATCTGCGCGCGGTACCGAGCCCGTTCACGGTGCGGGTCGGTGGGCCGGCCGCCGATCATGTGGACACCTATGACACGTTGATGTCCCGGCTGCCGTACGCGGCGGGGTTCATCGCGGTCGTCACCTTCCTGGCGCTGCTGGCCATGTTCGGCTCCGTCGTGATCCCCCTGCAGGCGCTGATGGTCAACCTGCTGTCGCTGTCGGCGACGTTCGGGGTGCTGGTCTGGGTGTTCCAGGATGGCCATCTGTCGGGCCCGCTCGACTTCACCGCGACCGGCAGCATCCCCGCCGCCATGCCGGTGCTGGTCTTCTGCGTCGCCTTCGGCGTCTCGATGGACTACGGGGTGTTCCTGCTGGCCCGGATCAAGGAGCATCACGACCGGACCGGCGACCATGCGGGCGCCATCCTGCACGGCATCGACCGGACCGGCGCCATCGTGACGTTCGCGGCCCTGCTGCTGGCCACCGTGTTCGCCGGGTTCGTCACGTCGTCCGTGACCGCGATCAAACTGCTCGGTTTCGGTCTGGCGCTGGCGGTGCTGCTCGACGCCTGTGTCGTACGCGGGGTGCTCGTCCCGGCGGTGTTGCGGCTGTGTGGCCGGGCGACCTGGTGGGCACCCCGCCCACTGCGGCGACCGCACGCCCACCCCGCACCCGAACCGCACGTACCTCGGGTCGGGACGGGATGAGCGCGGTGCCGGCGACGGCAGGAACCACAGCCCCGGGATCGGCGCTGCTGTCGACACTGAGGTCGGCCATGATCGCGGCGATGGTGGGGGTGGCCGCGACAGGGCTGGCGGTGGTCCTGACCGGCTGCCTGGTGCCGGTCAGCGCAGGACACGGCGGTGCGGACCGCGACGGGGCACCGCTCGGATCCGCCGCCGACCGTCCGCGGGTGCTGCTGTGGGGCGACTCGCTCGCCTGGGAGAGCCAGGAGGTGTTCGTGCGCGCCGCGCGGGCAGAGGGTGCCGACGCGCGGGTACGCACCTTCGGGGGCACGGCGCTGTGCGACTGGCTCACCGACATCGACCGTCAGACCCGCGAGTGGGCTCCGACGACCGCGGTGCTGGCGTTCTCGGGCAATGCGGCGACGCCCTGCATGCGGGGACGTGACCTGATGGCCGCCTATCGCGCCGACGCGACCACGGCCGCATCCCGGCTGGCCGCCGCCGGCACGCACGTGGTGTTCGCGGTGGCACCGCCCCGTCGCGACCAGCCGGTGTCCGCCGATGGCGCCACCGAACTGGAACACGTGTGGCGCCAGGTCGTCGCCAGTGTCGGCGCCGGATCGGTCACGCGGGCCGGGCTTGCCGTCACCGCCGCCGGGCGCTGGACCGACCGGCTGCCATGCAGGGCAGGCGAGCTGTGCCGGCCCGACGGCACCGTCGTGGTGCGGGGACCGGACGGTGTGCACTTCTGTCCGATAGCGCTGCCCGCGGCCACAGCCTGCCCGGTGTTCGCCGCGGGGGCGGTGCGGTATGGCACCTCGCTGGCCGCGGCCGCGCTGGGCGGCGGCGAGCTGGCCATCACCGGGGCGGGTCAGGCGTCCCGTCGGGCGAACCGGATCCCGGCGGCGCCCAGCGGGATGGCGAGCCAGACCACGATGACCAGCACCGCGGTGGCGACGCCGAGCTGCGACGACGCATCGGGCGGATGCGCGAACGACAGGCTGTCGCTGGCAGGACCCGGGGTGTAGTACAGCACCGTGCGCCAGCTCTCCGGCAGGAAGGCGGCGATGACGGCGGGGGCGAACAGCAGGACGAGGACGCCGGTCAGCGGAACCACGGCCGAGCGGGCCAGGACGGCCAGGGCCGCTCCGATCAGCGGATACACCGGCGTCACCAGCGCCCCCACCAGCAGGGCGCGCAGCGCGACCTCGTCGGTGAGGCCGACGGTGGGAAGATCGTAGGCGCCGAAGACGAGCTGCCCGGTGCCGAAGGCGGCCAGACTCGTCACCAGGCCGGCCGCCGCGGTCACGAACGCCGCCACGATCATCTTGGCGGCGAACACCCGCTCGCGTTTCGGCGTGGCCGCCAGCGTCCACCGGATCATCGCGCTGGGGTACTCCGACGACACGACCCGGATCGCCAGCAGGACGGCGAGAATTCCGCTGAGGATCAGGCCGAGACTGCTGTAGATGACCGGGTCGAAGTCGGCTCGGTCCTCGGCGCTCCAGTGCTCCCAGGTGGCACCGACGGCCACCGCGACGAGCGCCGTCACGGCGATCGCGAGCACGAACCCGGTCCCGAGGATCACATAGGTGGAACGCCGAGCGGCGAGCTTCACCCACTCGGATCGGACGGTGTCGGCCAGGCGAGGCCCGGAGTCCGCCGTGGCGACCGTCGTCGCTGCCTTGACCGTGGTCGGCGCCTCGGCCGCGGTCATCGCGCGGGCTCGGGGCGGTACTGGACGCTGTTCTGGGTGATTTCCATGAAGGCCTCCTCGAGGCTCGCCGCGCGTTCGACCAGGGTGTGCAGGGCTATCCCGGCGGTCAGTGCCAGGTCCCCGACCTGCTCCACCGTGAGCCCGGTGATCTTCAGTACCGTCCCGCTCGGGCCACCCGGGCCGCCCGGATCGGCCGGTTTCACCTGGGCGCCGGCCGCGGTCAGGTGCGCGGCGAGCTCGTCCGCCCGCGGGGAGACGACCTCGACGTGGGTGGTCGAACCACGGCGGGTGAAATCACGGATGCTGCCGTCTGCGACGATCCGGCCGCGCCCCATCACGATCACCTGGTCGACGGTGCCCTCCATCTCACTCATCAGATGGCTGGAGACCAGGATCGTGCGGCCCTCCCCGGCCAGGCGGCGGATCAGGACCCGGATCCAGCGGATGCCCTCCGGGTCGAGGCCGTTCGCCGGCTCGTCGAAGATCAGCACGGCGGGGTCGCCGAGCAGCGCGGCCGCGATCCCCAGCCGCTGGGACATCCCCAACGAGAAACCCCGCACCCGGGTGCGGGCCACACTGGTCAGGCCCGCCTCGGCCAGCGCCTCGTCCACCCGGGCGGCCGGCAGCCCACCGGCGCGGGCCAGCCAGCGCAGGTGGGCGCGTGCGGTGAGCGCACCGTCGAACGCCCGCGCGTCGAGCAGCGCGCCGACCTCACGCATGGGGGCGGGTGCCTGCCGCAACGACCGGCCGCCGACGGTCACCGTGCCGGCGCTTGGGGCGTCCAACCCCACGATCATGCGCATCAGCGTCGACTTTCCCGCGCCGTTCGGTCCGAGCAGGCCGGTCACGGAGCCGGACGTCAGGGTGAAGGTGAGATCGTCGACGGCGGCGGTGAAGCCGTACCGTTTCGTCAGACCACGAGCTTCGATCATGCCTGGGACGCTAGCGATCAGGCCGATGGCTCCGCATCCGGCGCAGGACGGATCTTCGCGTTCCTCCTGGAGGAGGACTCAGGAGCGGGGGCGGGGACGGACCAGGCCGGCGTCGTAGGCGCACACGACGGCCTGGACCCGGTCGCGCAGACCCAGTTTGCGCAGCACCGCCGAGACATGGCTTTTCACCGTGGCCTCGGTGAGCACGAGGCGCGCCGCGATCTCGGCGTTGGACAGCGCCAGCGCGACGAGCCGCAGCACCTGCACCTCACGCTCGCTGAGCGCGGCCAGGTCCGGCGGTCGGACGGGCCGCTCGGGCAGGGTGTCGAGGAAATGGTCCAGCAGCCGGCGGGTGACCGTGGGCGCGAGCAGCGCCTCGCCGCGGGCGACGATCCGCACCGCCTCGACCATGTCCGCCGGGCGCACGTCCTTGAGCAGAAACCCGCTCGCACCCGCCCGCAGCGCCGCGAAGACGTACTCGTCGACGTCGTAGGTCGTGAGGATGATGATCCGCGCGGACCCGCCGGCGTCGACGATCCGCCGGGTGGCCTCGACCCCGTCCAGATGGGGCATGCGCACATCCATCAGGATGACGTCCGGCCGCAGGCGCCCGGCGAGCTCGACCGCCGCAGCGCCGTCGGCCGCCTCGCCGACGACCTCGATGTCCGCCCGCGCCTCGAGGATCATCCGGAACCCCCCGCGGACCAGCGCCTGATCGTCCACCAGCAGCACCCGAACGGCCGGCTCGGACGACGACCCCGCCTCGTCCGGCCGCGGGTGACGGGACGGCCGCGGGTCGGGCCGCGGGTGCGCACCGTCGGCGGGGAATGTCATCGCGGGCCGCCCAGGGGAAGCGTGGCGCGGACATGGAAGCCGCCCCGCGCCTGCCGAGCCGCCTCCAGCTGGCCGCCGACCATCGCGGCCCGCTCACGCATCCCGGTGATCCCATGCCCGGCGGACGGTAGGGGCCAAGCGCTCGCCGGGCCCCGCGCGGACTCGTCAGATGCCGTGACCTGCGTGGGCTCGTCGGAGGCCGGGCCGCCGGTGCCGTTGTCGGCGACGCGGAGCTCCAGCACGTCACGATCATAGTGAAGTGTCACGACAACCCGGGTCGCCGCGGCATGGCGCAGGGCGTTGGTGAGGGCTTCCTGGACGATCCGGTAGGCCGCCAGGTCGACGCCGGCGGGCAGCGGCCGGGCGGCACCGTCCACCCGCAGGTCGACGGCGACCCCGGCGGCACGCAGCGGCGCGGCGAGCTCCTCGACCTCGCGCAGCCCCGGCTGTGGACGCCTCGGGAGCGCCACCGGACGTGCGGGGTCCGAGGGGTCCACGGGGTTCACCAGCTCCGAGGGATGCCCGGGGTCCGCGGGGTCCGCGGGGTCCGCGGGCCATGGGACGTCGGCGGCGGGATTCGAGGACCCGTCCTGGTCGCCGGGGCGGACGGCGGCCAGCAGGTGGCGCAGTTCGGCGAGCACGTCGCGGCTGGTCGTCTCGATCGTGCGCAGCGCGGCACGGGCCTTGTCCGGCGCCACGTCGAAGACGTCGTCGGCGGCACTGGCCTGCACGATGATCGCCGACATGCTGTGCGCCAGCACGTCGTGCATCTCACGGGCGATACGCATCCGCTCCTCGGCAACAGCCCGGGCCGCCTCGACCACCAGCGCCGCCCGCCGGTTACGCACCGCCTCCCCCAGCGCCCACGGCACCACCGCGATCGCCATGACGAACCAGGTGTCGACGGCGGACGCGGTGAAGAAGTTCAGCGCGGCCACCCCGCACAACGCCGCCAACGCCGACAGGGAGACAAGCGGCGGCCGGGCGGCCGCCAACGACACGATCGCCACCATCGCGGCGTAGGGAAAGGTCATCTCCGGATTGACGAGCTGACTGATCGCGCCACCCACGAGGGTGATCGCCATCACCGCGACCGGATACCGCCCCCGCCACCACAACGCCGCACCCTGCCCGAGGCCCACCACGACGCCGACCAGGCACCACGGCGCCCACAGCCCAGGCCGGTCAAAAGCCAGCGCCACCAGAAACAGACCCACCAGCACCGGCAGCGCCACGTTCCCGGCCCGCCGCCACCGCCGCGACCGCGAAGCCCCCCGACCGGGCCGGCCCACGTCAGCCCGATCAGCTCGCGTGATCACTACGCGACCGCCACCGCTCCGCTGTTCGCACCGCCCAGCCGCCTGTGGTCTCATCCAGACCCGCCCTGGCGCCAAATGTAACTCGCGCGACCAAATGTAACTGCGCAGTGGTTACATGTGCGAGGTGCCGCGTGACGTGAGCCAGATCATCGCCTCCCTACGTGCCGCTGGCGGAGACACCACCGACGTTGAGGTCAAGTCGGCGGCTCGGCAGCCGCCCCTCTTCGATCGTTCGACGGTAGATGACGCCACTTTTGACGACCTGGACAACGAGCTTGTCGACGCGTACCTGAATTCCGTCCGTGAGCGCGACCCCTTCGGGCTTGGCCGCTTCGACGAGGACAGCGAACTTCTTCGTCGGTCCGGGGTCGTGGACTCCAACGAAAAGCCCACCGTGGCAGGCATTCTCGCCCTCGGCCTCTACCCCCAGCAGTGGTTCCCGCGTTATATTATTCAGGCCGCGGCACATCCACTGGCTGACGATTCTCCCGCTACCAGGGCGCGCAACCAGGTCACCCTCAGCGGGCCGATCCCGCGGATGCTGGACGGAGCGCTGTCGTGGGCCCGCAGAACCTTCGACACCGCAATCGTCGCGGAACTCGACGGCTCCGTCCACGACCGGCTGGCCTACCCGCTGATCGCATTCCGCGAGCTGGTCGCCAACGCACTGATCCACCGCGATCTCGACCACTGGTCCACCGGGCTTGCCGTCGAGGTGCGCCTGCTGCGGGACCGTCTCATCGTCGGTAATCCCGGCGGACTGTTCGGCATCACCGTCGACCGCCTCGGCCGCGACGCCGTCACCTCGCCCCGAAACTCCCGGCTCGTCGCGATCTGCCAGCACGTTCGATCCCCCCAGACCGGCGCTCGGGTCATCGAAGGCCTCGCCACCGGTATCCCCGCCGTGACCGAGGCCCTCGCCAACCAGGGGCTTCCGCCAGCCCACTATGTCGACAGCGGTATCCGCTTCACCGTTGTCCTCCATCAGTTCTCGCCTGCCGCCAGCTCCACGATCGCCCCGACCGCCGGAAGTTCACCGACATCAACGACAGCTAAAGCGGCCGAGGCCGGCGAGGCAGCACTGTCAGCTACCCAGCGACGCGTCCACCAGGCACTGACCGAACATGGACGTACCGTCCGTGAGCTCGCCGACACGCTTGGCCTGGCCGCTCCGAACCTCCGCAAAATCCTTCGAGATCTGCGTGCACGTGGCCTGGCCATCCAGGACGGTGGTCAGGGACGAGCGACCACCCACCGGCGGGCCAAGCCTCCGGGCAGCGCGCGGTGACCCCTTCGAGTTCCCCTGAGGGCGAAGGTCTGCGGCGATACCGCACGGCGCGGCTTGGACAGCGACCCGGCACGGGCAGTGTCTGGTGTTCCACCGGACGGGTAGAAATGACTTCTGGTTGTCGGATCGGCGAATATTTCCGGGTTGGCCAGTCGGGAACACGCAGGCCGGATCATTCGTCTTCCCTGACATGGAGCACATTGATGCGCCCCACCGGAACGATCCGACGCCGTCCGACCCGCGGGCCCGACGTAGCCGAACGTCCCGCACCTCTCGAACAATGCCTGCCCGTACGCTCGGCCGGCTCCTCGCCGGTCTTTTCACGGTGCTGTCTGCCAGTACGGTCGCGGTCGTTGCCATCACAACTCCCGCGGTCGCCGTGGCCGCGGCCGATCCGACGCCCCTGGGTCCACAGCGCCCGGTGGAGCCCGACGTCGAGGGCCCGGAGAACCTCGACACTCTCACCTCTTCCGCCACCCGTAACGGGGTGCGCGGCGGGCTGAACGTGACGTTCGACCGCACCAGCCGCACCGCCGATGGGGGCGTCCCGGCCGGTGCCCGCCGGTTCGTCTTCCTGCTTGACAAATCCCTCACGGTCAACCCGTCGGCCTTTCCGGTCTGCACCCGACAGACGGTCGACACCGCGGGTGTCAGCGCCTGCCCGCCGGCCTCGGTGGTGGGATCGGCGGTTGGCACCTACCTGAACGGCAATCGGGTGCAGGCGACCGCGGTCAACAGCCGGGTGGCCGACCGGCCCGGCATTCTGCTCGTCTTTCCGGCCACCGGCCAGGTTCTGGAACAGACCCTGGAACCCGTGACCGGCGCCTACCGGCAGAACTACCGGTGGGCGATCGACGAACTGCTCATGCCGAACGCCACTCCGCCGCAGGACCGCCCTGGCACCGTCCGGTTCACCGCCACCTTCGGCGCGACCACGACGGTCGCCGGCCGCCCGGTCAGCTACCTGCAGACCAGCGATCCGGACGGGCCCTACCGCTTCGCTCTGTGGAGCGAGTTCGTCACCGGCCAGGTCGCCGTCCCGACCGACTGCACCGTGCCCACGGACGCCCCCACGCCTACCCCGGCACCGGCCGGAGCCTGACAGTTCTCCCTCGGGGTCCCGATCTGATGGCACATCCCAGCGTCATGGGTTGATGGCGTCTCCGGGACCGCGGGGGAGGTCCGGCCCGGCGGAAAATGTCGGTGGCGAAACCTACGATGCGACGGTGAACCGGACAGAACGGCTGTACGCGCTGGTGGAGGAGCTGCGGGCCAGTGCTCCCCGTCGGCGCTCCGCCCGGGAGCTCGCCGCGCACTACGAGGTCAGTGTCCGCACGATCGAACGGGACATCAGCGCACTACAGCAGGCCGGCGTGCCCGTCTTCGCCGACGTGGGGCGCCTCGGCGGGTACACGATCGATCCGGCGATGACCCTCCCGCCACTGAACCTGACGCCCTCGGAGGCGGTGGCGATCGCCGTCGCCCTGCGCCAGGCCGACCTCGGGCCGTTCGGCCGCGCCGGCCAGGAGGCGATCCGCAAGATCCTCGCCGTGATGGCTCCAGGCGACGCGGCACCCACCCAGCAGCTCGCCGCAAGGGTGCGGTTCCTCGGGCCGGCCAGCGCGGGCGGTCCCGCTCAGCCACCCACGGCCACGGCGATACCGGGGGTGATCGAACGCGCGCTACGCGGACGCCAGGTACTCGAGCTGTCCTATCTGGACAAGTCCGGGGAGGCGACGACGCGCGAGGTCGAACCCGTGACGTTCACGGTCCTCGAACAGCGCTGGTATCTCGTCGCGTGGTGCCGGCTGCGGGCGGACCTGCGCGTTTTCCGGCTGGACCGGATCGCCGGCGCCCGGGAGACCGGGCTACCCGCCCCCGAGCGGATCCCCGCCGACGAGGTGGCCCGCCGCTACGGGATCCCACAGTCCACGCCGCTGCTGGCCTGACGTCCACCAGGCGGGCCACCACCGGTCGGACCGCTGCCGCTCGGGTCCCCGCCGATCGAGGCGCCACCGGTCGGAGGCGCTGCCGGTCGGGGCGCCGCCGAACGCGCCGAGAAAATGCCTCGGAAACACCGACACAGGGTTGTCGCCAGCCGCTGCGAACGTGGGGTCATCACGTTCCTCGACCGGCAGGAGACCCCATGTCCGACGCGGCACCGCCCTTCAACACCGTGGCCTGGTTCCAGATCAGCACCGACACTCCGGGCGTCGCGAAGTCCTTCTACAGCGATCTGTTCGGCTGGCGGTTCGCCCCCGACGACGCCATCGGCGGCTACGAAATGATCAGGTATGCCGGGGCCGACAAGCCCAGCGGTGGCCTGACCACACCCGACGGCGGCCATCCGAAGGGCGCGATCTTCAACGTCCTTGTCCGGGACGTCCCGGCGGTGTGCGCCGAAGCGGAGCGGCAGGGCGGGAAGGTCCACGTCCCCCCGGTCACCACCCCGGATGGTCTCGTCTTCGCCGAACTCACCGACCCCACCGGCAACATCTTCGGCGTCTTCACTCCCCCGGCCGGCTGACCGGCCCGCCCCACCTGCTGTGGCCCGGGCGGCAGACATCCGGGCCACAGCAGGCATATTCCTCGCGGATCAGATCTGGCGTAGATCGACGGTGACAGCGAAGGGCGCTGCGACTGTCACCACGCCAGCAAACACTCCGCCGTCCCGGTAGACACCACCAGCAGAATCAAGCTGGTAGGTGTGAACCATCGGGGCCTCGCCCGCGACCTGCTCCACCCGCCAGTAGAAGGCGATACCCGCTTTGGCATACTGCTCAGGTTTCACGATCCGGTCGGTTGTCTCCGAGCCTGGCGAAACAATTTCCACGATCAGCAGAACATGCTGCGGCCTGGTCGGTGCGACATCAATCGTCTCCGCCCGGTAGACGACCACATCCGGGCGACGGTTGGACAGCGGAACATCCTGTAGCCGGACATCGAAGTCGATGTCGGCGTTCCATTCCGGCCCCGCGGCGGTGTCCAGCGCGTTGGCGAGTATTCGGGCGAGTCGGTTGTGGCGCTTGGACGCGCTGGGACTCACCACCACCATCCCATCGACGATCTCGATGCCCGCACACTGCTCCGCCGTCCAGGAGTCGTACTGCTCCGCCGTGATCTGCTCATGCATCCACGCGGGTGCCACCCTTTCGGCAGCCATGGCGCACCTCCCCGGGCCGACCGGACAGGTCCGATCAGGCTGGCCCAAGGATATCGGCCCACGAACGGCCAGCATGTCTCCCGGACGTGGGCCCTGGCATCACGCGACACCTCCCCCGACGGTAGGTGTCGGAGCGGGTGCTGTCGGTGGGATGATGGTGGTATGACCGTCGGGGGTGCGGCATCGGCCGTGCAGGGGTTCTTCGTCTCGTACACGGCTGTCGACGTGCGCTGGGCGGAGTGGGCCGCGTGGACGTTGGAGGCCGAGGGCCATCAGGCGCTGATCCAGGCCTGGGATTTCGGCCCGGGTACGCATTTCATGACCGGGATGCAGCAGGCGCTGGCCGAGGAGGAACGGCGCCTCGTCGTCGTGCTGTCGCAGGCCTACCTGGATTCGGTGTTCGGCGCGTTGGAATGGCAGGCCGCGTTGGTCGCCGATCCGACCGGCCGGAAGCGCCAGCTGGTCGTGCTTCGCGTGGAGGACTGCGCACGACCAGGATTGCTCAAGCAGATCGTGTCCGTCGACCTGTTCGGCGTTTCGGCGGAAGCGGCCCGGGAGCGGCTGTTGGACGCGATCGTCCTGAGCCGACGCAAGCCCGCCACGCCGCCGGATTTCCCGGGCGTGGCCGTCAGGCCGCACCCGGAGACCTCGGCCGGAGCGGTTGCCGGGTCGACGAACGCGGCACCGGTGTTCCCGCTGGATCTGCCACCGGTATGGAACGTGCCGCCGCGGTTGGCCCGGTTCGTCGGCCGGGAGGAGCAGCTGGCCGAGATCGCCACGGAACTGGCGGCACGGGGCAGCGCGGCGGTGTGCGCCGTGCAGGGCTCGGGCGGGGTGGGAAAGACCGCCCTCGCGGTGGAGTACGCGCACCGGCACAAGGGTCGCTACGACGTCGTCTGGTGGGTGCCCGCGCAGGACCCGGAGCTGATCGCCGGCCACATCAGCGCGCTCGGTGCCGAACTCGGCCTGCCGCCGGAGCAGGCGGGCTGGCCGGCCGTCGCGGCGGCCCTGGCACGGCAGCGGCGCCGCTGGCTGCTCGTGCTGGACAACGTCGACGATCCCCAGCTGACCAGCCACTACCACCCTTCGGATCCGCGTGGGCGGCTGCTGGCCACCTCCCGCCTGACCGGCCTGGACGGCACGGGCGCCCCCGTGGAAGTCGGCGACTTCAGCCCGGCGGAAGCCGTCGAGCTGCTGGCGAAGCGAGTGGCCGGCATCGACGCCACCGTCGCCGGGCGGATCGCCGACCTGCTGGGTCACCTGCCCCTGGCGATCGAGCAGGCCGTGGGATACCTCCGCCAGAGCAGGATGCCACCGGCCGAGTACGCCACGCTGTTGGAGGGCCGTCTGGGCGACATGCTCGGCCGTGGAACAGTGGCCGGCCGACCCGGAGTAACCGTGGCGAACCTCTGGGATCTGTCGATGGCCCGCCTGCGCGACGAGTCACCCGCCGCCGGCGAACTGCTGGAACTATGTGCGTTCTGCGCGCCCGATCCCATCCCGCTGGATCTGATCACCGAAGGCCTCACGGAGCTGGCTGGCCGTTCGACTGAGCCGCCCGACGGCCCGCTGTCCCGCGCGGTGACCGATCCGGTGGCGTGGGCGGACACGGTGAGCGCCCTCGTCGCCTACAGCCTCGTCCGCCGGGACGGCCCGACCCTCACCGTGCACCGCCTGATCGCCGCGGCGACCCGGGCGGGCATGGACCCCGCGGACCAGACGAGTGCCGACGTCACCGTGCTCGACCTGCTGACCGCCGGTCTTCCCGCACACGTCCGGGATCCCGCCACCTGGCCACGGTGGCAGGCCCTCCTACCGCATCTCCGGTCCACCCTGGGCACCGCCGACTCCGACCGGGACGATCAGGCGCTTGAGCTGGTGTCCTCCCTGGCTGACCGCATCGGCTCCTACCTGGAGCATCACGGCCGACCCGACACCGCGCTTCCCTACCATCTCCGCAGCCTGGCTCTCAATGAGCGCATCCTCGGCCCCGACCACCCCGACACCCTGGCCTCCCGCAACAACCTCGCCGGCGCCTACGAGACCGCGGGACGCCTCACCGACGCCACCGGCCTGTACGAACAGACCCTCACCGACAGCACCCGCATCCTCGGCCCCGACCACCCCGACACCCTGGCCTCCCGCAACAACCTCGCCGGCGCCTACCAGACCGCGGGACGCCTCACCGACGCCACCAGCCTGTACGAACAGACC